>NZ_JBNNXT010000003.1:0-207123 GCF_052873815.1 Photobacterium sp. DNB23_23_1
AGCGGTAGTTCAGTTGGTTAGAATACCGGCCTGTCACGCCGGGGGTCGCGGGTTCGAGTCCCGTCCGCTCCGCCACTTATTCAGACAGAGTTAAGTCTTTAAAATAACTACAGGGGTATAGCTCCAATTGGCAGAGCAGCGGATTCCAAATCCGCGTGTTGGGAGTTCGAATCTCTCTACCCCTGCCACCTTCGAAAGCCTCGACAGAAATGTCGGGGCTTTTTTGCATATGTTGCTTCTGCAAAGCAATGTTGGGAGAACTAGGCGTCCCCTTTCTCGTCGCGCGCTCAAATCTCCGGATTGCCGGCCCAGTCCCTCTATCACATTCAAGGCTCTACACTGCGTGTCACGGCGGAAATACTGGAGCCTTTATTGTTTTGGCTGTGAGGGCTAAAGCAGCGATACTCTTCTTTCAGTAACTTTCCTCTATTTATCAATACTGTGATTCGGTTTTGGAAATTCAGTTTGATCTCCAGTGTTTTGGCAGTAGAATGAATAATGTATTAGGGGTGTAGCTCCAATTGGCAGAGCAGCGGATTCCAAATCCGCGTGTTGGGAGTTCGAATCTCTCCACCCCTGCCATATACCGAAGCCTCAGTCGAAAGACTGGGGCTTTTTCGTATCTAAACGATTATTTCCACTTGTTGTTAATAGGGATAAGCGATAGCATTTGTCCATTGTCATCGCTTCAAGGCGTTGACGGGTGATGGAGTTCCACCTTTAACCGCTCAACCGAGATAATGACTCCTGCTGTAGTAGGATAGATCCGTCTATGGTGGGGCTTGTTATTTGCCATAGCATCTATCCTTATGAGTAATCCGAGATAAAGATAGAGATGGTATGGCACACCCATTAAGTTCAAATCCTAAAATTTTCGTCCAAATCCTTCGTTGGACACTTCTTATTATTCCGGTTGCCGTTATTGTCGGCTCGCTGAATGCATTTTTCCTGTGGATCCTCAGTGTTGCGACTGCAACACGTATCGATAACCCGTGGCTTATTTATCTATTGCCCTTGGCGGGAATTGTGATTGTCTATTGCTACCGTAATTTGGGAAAAAACTCCGAGGGTGGTAACAACCTTATCATGGATGAGATCCACGAACCCGGTGCAGGCATTCCAGCACGTATGGCACCTTTAGTATTAATTACAACCGTACTAACCCACTTGTTCGGTGGCTCGGCTGGCCGTGAGGGGACTGCTGTGCAAATTGGTGGCGCATCGACTCACTGGTTGGCACGTAAATTTAAGTTAAATGAGTCTGATACCCGCCTTATTTTAATTGCTGGCGTAGCCGCTGGCTTTGGAGCTGTATTTGGTACCCCTCTGACTGGTGCTATTTTTGCCCTTGAGGTGTTAGCTATAGGTCGCTTGCGTTACGATGCAATCATTCCTGCCTTGTTCGCTGCAATACTGGCAGATGTGGTTTGTTCTGCCTGGGGCGTGCACCATACTCATTATCGAATCGATTTTCTTGAAAACATCACCTTGTTTGAGCATGCGGTTAAAGTGGACTTGTGGATAATTGCCAAGATTGTTGTTGCAGCGGTAGCATTTGGGTTGGCGGGGTATTTGTTCGGTGAACTAACCCATGCCTTCAAAGATATCTTTAAGGCTACCCTGAAAAATCCGTATCTGATTGTAATGGTCGGTGGTTTAATCGTTATTGGTGCTGTGCAGCTAATTGGTAACTATGACTATATTGGTCTGGGTGTTTACTCAAGCCGAGAAGGTGGTGTCAGTATCTTAACGGCCTTCCAAGAGGGAGGTGCCGAATGGTATAGCTGGTTAATCAAGCTGTTGTTGACGGCAATCACCCTTGCTGCTGGTTATAAGGGCGGTGAGGTCACACCGCTGTTTTTTGTTGGCGCAACTCTGGGTAATACCATGGCTTGGGTGCTAGGTGCTCCGGTTGACTTGTTTGCTGCTCTTGGTTTCTTGGCGGTATTTGCCGCTGCGACCAATACGCCATTGGCTTGTACCATTATGGGCGTTGAGCTATTTGGGGCCGAACATATGTTGTATTTTGCCATTGCTTGCTATACCGCTTATTTCTTCAGTGGCCACACCGGGATCTATTCATCGCAACGAGTGGCGGTACCTAAGTTGCTTGACTTGGATGGTGCGCCGAAGATCACCCATAAGCTGGGCGAGTTGAGAGAAACCCATTCCTCATTGCTTAAATTACTTGTGAAACGCTTCAAATAATTTTGTTTTAACGTGGCGTGTTATGCAAAGGTAACAATGTTTTTGCCAATTAAGTATTAATTTTGTGGGTTCTATCTTGCCGTGGTTGAACCCCTTTCATATACTGCTATTTCAACTTGTCGGAGTGCCATTTGGCTGAGACCGCATTGCGGGATCCGTAGAACCTGATCAGGCTAATACCTGCGAAGGGAACAAGAGAGACTCTTCTGTATCACTGTATCCACAGTATCAGACGAAACTATACACCCTACGTATAGCCTCTTGTTTACGCACCCATCCGCCAAGCAACTTCCCCTTTATGGACAAAAAAGGAAATTGCTATGTCGAATCGCAAACAAGCGAGACTGGAAGCGAAACAATTTATCGATTCACTGACCATTCAAGCCTACCCTAACTCCCGGAAAGTTTATGTTACCGGTAGTCGCGAAGATATTCGTGTACCAATGCGTGAAATTACTTTGGCTGATAGCTTAATTGGTGGTACCAAAGACGATCCCGTTTTTGAGCCCAATGAAGCAATCCGTGTTTATGACACTTCAGGCTTTTATACGGATCCGGATCAACCCGCAGATATCTATGCTGGCCTGCCCAAATTGCGTGAGGCATGGATTGAGGATCGGGGGGATACCGAGCACCTTGATGAGCTAAGTTCGCAATATTCCAAAGCCCGTTTGGCCGATGACACACTTGATGAACTGCGCTTTGAACAGCAGGCGCGTATCCGTCGCGCCAAGATCGGTACCAATGTCACCCAGTTGCACTATGCCCGCCAAGGGATCATTACGCCCGAAATGGAGTTTATCGCCATTCGTGAAAACATGGGGCGTGCGAAATATCGCGATGAGGTGCTAAACCAACAGCATCCGGGCATGGCTTTTGGTGCTAACCTTCCTGAAGAAATCACGCCTGAATTTGTCCGCCGCGAAGTTGCCGAAGGCCGGGCAATTATCCCTTGTAATATCAATCATCCGGAATCTGAACCGATGATCATTGGCCGGAATTTTTTGGTCAAGGTTAATGCCAATATCGGCAATTCGTCGGTTAGTTCATCTATCGAAGAAGAGGTTGAGAAGTTAGTGTGGTCTACCCGGTGGGGCGGCGACACGGTGATGGATCTCTCAACCGGCCGAAATATTCACGAAACCCGCGAGTGGATCATTCGTAACAGCCCGGTTCCGATTGGTACCGTACCTATGTATCAGGCACTGGAGAAGGTCAATGGTATTGCTGAGAGCCTCAACTGGGAGGTGTTCCGCGATACCCTGCTTGAGCAAGCGGAGCAGGGCGTTGATTACTTCACTATCCATGCCGGTGTCTTATTGCGCTATGTCCCAATGACGGCCAAAAGGCTCACTGGTATTGTCTCGCGCGGTGGTTCGATCATGGCCAAATGGTGTTTGGCTCATCATCAGGAAAGCTTCTTGTATGAGCATTTCCGCGAGATTTGTGAGATCTGTGCTCAGTACGATATTGCCCTATCGTTAGGGGATGGCCTGCGTCCGGGGTCGGTGGCTGATGCCAATGATGAGGCGCAGTTTAGTGAGCTACGTACTCTGGGTGAGCTGACCAAGATCGCGTGGGAATACGATGTCCAGGTAATGATCGAAGGGCCTGGCCATGTACCGATGCACATGATTAAGGAAAACATGGAAGAGCAGCTCAAGCACTGCGATGAAGCGCCGTTTTATACCTTAGGACCTCTGACTACTGATATTGCTCCGGGCTATGACCATATTACCTCAGGCATCGGTGCTGCCACGATCGGCTGGTACGGTTGTGCCATGCTGTGCTACGTCACTCCTAAAGAACACCTCGGCTTACCGAATAAAGAAGATGTAAAGGTGGGGCTGATCACGTACAAGCTGTGTGCCCATGCGGCAGACTTAGCAAAAGGCCACCCTGGCGCTCAAGTACGTGATAACGCCTTGTCGAAGGCTCGCTTTGAGTTCCGTTGGGAAGATCAATTTAATCTGGCTTTAGACCCTGAAACGGCTCGAGCCTACCATGATGAAACACTCCCTCAGGAATCCGGCAAGATCGCGCATTTCTGTTCAATGTGCGGACCGAAATTCTGCTCGATGAAGATTTCACAAGAAGTTCGTGACTATGCGAAAGGGCTGGAAAAAGAAGGTGATTTAGCAGTGAAGGTGTTGGATGACCCACTTGAAGGCATGCAGCAAAAAGCCGATGAATTCCGGGCCAGGGGAAGTGAGCTTTATCACCCAATTAAAGAGGAAAGTTAATGAACGCGTTGTGTTTACCCGATCACTTAGCGCCATTGCTGATGCACATTGAGCCATTGTTGGCCGCTGCTGAAAAATATCAGCTCGGTGAGGCCGTTAGTATGGAGTGGAGCGGATCGGAGGTGGTAGACATTCACTTAGAAGGCATCGCCTTCACGGTGGCGTTTAATCCGTCCGAAGCGATGAACCATGAAGTAGAGGTGCGTGATCAGTGGATCGCCCCTTACCCATCATTGGCAGAGATGCAGCAGTTGGTGGCGGAGAATCCGGCGCTGGTTGTTTGTGGGCTACCGACAGAGCGGGGTTGTGTCGATATGTGGCACCATCTCGGTGAAGCCCGTGCCGTGTATTGTCATCATGCAGGCGCCAGTGAGCCGCAGCGGGCGATGTTGCTGGCTGCTCTAGCATTGGACTACCCGCTTGAAGATGCGGTAACCCTGTCGCGCGCCCATGCCCGTGGCTATTTGGAAAGTCACTCGGATGGCTATGGTGAAACCGGCTGGCCGATGGTGCGCTCGCTTTTCCCGCGCCCACTTACTGTCAATCATCCAGAAAGCAGCGCGCTTGGCTGGGTAAGCAGAGAAGTTGCTGTGCCGCCGTTTGCCACGGTCGAGCGCGATAAGCTGGCGTTGTATCCAGTTGTCGATACCGCTGATTGGGTAATCCGCTTGCTCGATTTGGGGGTGAAGACGACCCAGCTACGGATCAAAGATCCGTCCGAGCCGACACTGGCCACCCAGATCAACTGTATCGTTGAGGCTGGCAGGCAACATGGTGCTCAGGTATTTGTGAATGATTACTGGCAACTGGCAATCGATAATCAGGCTTATGGTATCCACTTGGGGCAGGAAGATCTGGAAACGGCTGATCTGGCGGCTATCCAACAAGCTGGACTTCGTCTCGGCCTGTCAACCCATGGTTACTACGAGATCCTTCGAGCGGCCGAATTTGCCCCAAGCTATATTGCATTGGGCCATATCTTTCCGACTACAACCAAAGACATGCCATCCAAACCGCAAGGGTTGAACCGTTTAGCGCTATATCAGAAGTTAATTGGCGATGCTTTCCCGACTGTCGCGATTGGCGGTATTGATTTATCGCGTGCCGAGCGGGTGTGGCGTACAGGGGTGAGCAGTGTAGCGGTTGTACGCGCCATTACCCAAGCGGATGATCCGGCACAGGCTGTTGCGGCATTTGATGACATCTTGGTCCGTAACCCAGCCGAATAGGAAGGCAATCATGCTCAGTGATCAGGAATTTCTGCGCTATAACCGTCAGATCATGCTGCCGCAGATCGGCGAGGCTGGTCAGCAATCATTGACCAGCGCTCAGGTGTTGTTAGTCGGTGCGGGCGGCTTGGGATCGGCGGCGGCTTTATACCTTGCTGGTGCAGGGATCGGGAATCTAGTGATTGCCGATGATGATACCGTCGATAGCTCTAATCTGCAGCGTCAGGTTATTTACCGCGATAGCGATCAAGGCAAAGCCAAGGCTGCTATGGCGGCAGAGCAGTTGCAGGCGTTAAACCCACATATTCGTATCCGGGCCGTTAAGGCTCGACTGGCTGATCAACGGTTGGCAATGGAAGTCTCGTTGGCTGATGTTGTCCTTGATTGTTCCGATAACCTAGAGACCCGCTATGCCGTCAACCAAGCCTGCTTCAAAGCCAATACACCGCTGATCTCGGGGGCAGCTATTCGCTGGCAGGGTCAACTGATGGCGTTTGATTTTCGCCAGGGTAAGGGGCCGTGCTACCACTGTTTGTTCCCGCGTCAGGAAGGGGCTGTTGATGAGCCACAAAATTGCAGCAATTCAGGGATTGCCGGGCCGGTGGTTGGCACCGTGGGTAACTTGCAGGCACTGGAAACTATTAAATTACTGACCGGTGCTGGCGAAGTGGGCTTTGGCTCCCTGCGTCAGTTCGACGGTCTGACGATGGGCTGGCAAGCCTTTCAATTACCAACAGATAGATCGTGCCCAGTTTGCGGGACGGGAGAATAAAACCACTATGACAACAGCAACTCTGATCCAAGTTCGGGTCAATGATAAACCGGTTGAGGTGCCTGAAGGGCAGTCTCTCGGTGCCCTGCTGATCCAACTGGAAATGCCGCTTCAGGCCACTGCGGTAGCGCTTAATGAAGATATTGTTGCCCGCAGTGAGTGGGACGTAACAGTACTAAGCACCGGCGATCGCATCGCCTTGTTCCAAGCGATTGCAGGAGGATAAATGCTAACTATCGCTGATAAGACGTTCTCGTCACGGCTGTTTACCGGTACCGGTAAGTACGCCAACCGCCACGCGATGGCGGAATCGATCATTGCCTCCGGCTCTGAGCTAGTCACCATGGCCTTGAAACGTGTGGATATTGAAAGCCGCGATGATGATATTCTTGCCCCGTTGGTTGAGGCAGGGGTCAATCTATTGCCAAATACTTCCGGTGCAAAAAATGCCAAGGAAGCGGTATTCGCAGCCAAACTGGCCCGTGAAGCTCTGGGGACTAATTGGCTCAAGCTGGAAATCCACCCAGATCCTAAGTACTTGATGCCTGACCCGATAGAGACCCTGGCGGCTGCCGAAGAGCTGGTGCGTGAAGGTTTCATTGTTCTACCTTATTGCCATGCCGACCCGGTATTGTGTAAGCGTTTAGAAGAGGTTGGGTGTGCTGCGGTCATGCCACTAGGAGCGCCGATTGGTTCCAATAAAGGGCTGGCCTCGCGCGATTTTCTTGAAATTATCATTGATCAGGCAAGAGTACCTGTGATTGTTGATGCCGGTATTGGCGCGCCGTCCCATGCAGCTGAAGCGATGGAGATGGGAGCGGATGCGGTATTGGTGAACACGGCGATAGCGGCTGCTGCTGATCCGGTTGTGATGGGGCGGGCCTTTAAGCTAGCAGTCGAGAGTGGCCGGATGGCGTATGAGGCCGGTTTGGCGGGGACGGTTAACCATGCTATAGCCTCAAGCCCTTTAACCGCTTTCTTGGATCAGCCTGCTTAAGGAGCCTGCAATGAGTTTCGTGGATGAGTGGAAGCAGTTTGATTGGGATGACATCCGGCTGTCTATCTATGGCAAGACAGCGGCGGATGTTGAGCGGGCGCTGCGCAAACCAAAACGCGATCTGGAAGATTTCAAAGCCCTGATCTCGCCGGCAGCAGAACCTTATCTCGAGCAGATGGCACAGCAGTCGGCGGCGTTGACCCGTAAGCGGTTCGGTCATACGGTGTCGTTTTACATTCCGTTATACCTGTCCAACCTGTGCGCCAATGCGTGCACCTACTGTGGTTTTTCGATGGAAAACCGTATCAAGCGCCGTACTTTGAATATGGCTGAAGTAGAGCGTGAATGTGAGGCGATCAAGGCTAAACAGTTCGACAGTATCTTACTGGTTACAGGTGAGCACGAGCGTAAGGTCGGGATGGAATACTTCCGAGAAGCACTGCCGGCGATCAAATCCCATTTCAGCTATTTGGCAATGGAAGTCCAGCCGCTGGAGCAGGATGAATATGCTGAGCTGAAAACCCTTGGTTTGGATGCGGTGATGGTCTATCAAGAAACCTACAGCGCGCCGACTTATGCCCAGCATCACTTACGCGGCAACAAAATGGATTTTGAGTACCGGTTGGCCACGCCTGATCGCTTGGCAAAAGCCGGGATTGATAAGATCGGGATCGGTGCCCTGATTGGCCTGGAAGAGTGGCGTACTGACTGCTTTTTTGCCGCTGCGCATCTTGACTACCTTGAGCGTACCTACTGGCAAACACGTTATTCGATTTCCTTCCCGCGACTGCGTCCGTGTGAGGGCGGCTTGCAGCCCAAATCGGTGATGAATGATCGCCAATTGGTGCAGCTGATCTGTGCTTACCGACTGTTTAACCCGGAGGTTGAGCTGTCGCTGTCGACCCGAGAATCGGCACAGTTTCGTGATAATGTGTTGCCATTGGGGATCACCACTATGTCGGCCGAGTCCAAGACCCAACCGGGTGGTTATGCTGACGATGTACCGGAGTTGGAGCAGTTTGCGATCAGCGATGAGCGCCCGGCAGCCGACGTCGCCGCAGCGGTCAAGCAGCGTGGATTTGAGGTGGTGTGGAAGGACTGGCACCACGCGTATTCTGGCTAACAGGCAGATCGAGTGGTTTAAATTAAAGATAAAAAAACACCCGCACAGGTTATCTGTGCGGGTGTTTTTCATTTTGTTGTTAGCGTTATGTCATTAACGCAATTATTAACGCGTTAGCGGCGCTGTCGCTTGTTCTAGCCACGCCAGATCGTCACCTTGCAGCGATGGGCTAAGCACATCGAAAACGCTCTGGTGGTAGTTGTTTAGCCAGTTAAGCTCAGCGTCAGTCATCAGCGCCAGATCAACCAAGCGACGGTCGATAGGGGCACGGGTCAGAGATTCAAAGCCCATCACTGTCATGTCACCCGCGGTTTCCACTTCCACAACCAGCTCCAAGTTTTCGATGCGGATCCCAAAAGCATCAGCCCGGTAGTAGCCCGGTTCGTTTGACAGCACCATGCCCGGAAGCAGGGCGGTTGGGTTGTATACTTTGGCAATACGTTGCGGGCCCTCATGGACACTCAGGAAGTGACCGACACCGTGACCGGTACCGTGGTCGTAATCAAAGCCATAGGCCCACAAATGTTGGCGGGCAAGGGCGTCTAGCTGTGAACCGGTAGTGCCTTTCGGGAAGCGAGCAGATGCCAAACCAATATGGCCTTTCAATACTAGGGTAAAGGTTTGCTTCACCTCGTCACCCGGCTCGCCGATAGCGATAGTACGGGTGATGTCGGTCGTACCGTCTGGATACTGGCCGCCTGAATCAACCAAGTAGACGTTGTCCATCTCCAGCACACTCGGCTCTGGCTGGTTATTGTGGTTGTAGTGACACATGGCTGCGTTACCGGCTGCGGCAGAAATCGTATCGAAGCTGACATCGGTACAGCTGCTGTCTTCGCTGCGGAATTGCCACAGTTTGTCCGACAGGGTGCCTTCGTCCAGTAAGTTGCCTTGAGCCACTTGGCTATCTACCCAGGCAAGGAATTTGCTGACTGCCACGCCATCGCGGATGTGGCAGGCTTTCATACCGGCAATTTCCGTTGGGTTCTTGGCGGCTTTCGGCAGTAGGCAAGGATCGGCAGCTTCTAGCAGTGTGGCATTTGTATCACGCAAGGTTTGGCTCGCCCAAGCATTGCTGGTGGCCGGATCAACCAACACTGTTTTACCGGATAGCTGTTGGAGGCCGGTTTCCAGTGCTTCCGGAGTATTGACGCGTACGCCTTCGCCAACATGGGTGGCGAAGCCTTCTGGCAAGCGATTTGGATCAATATAGAAGTCGACGCTTTGATCGGCGTGAAGTAGTGCCGTTGATAGTAGAACCGGCAGGCTAGGTACATCACTACCACGAATGTTAAGCAGCCAAGCAATGCTGTCTAGCTGGGTCAGCAGTACTGCATCGGCTTTTTGTTTGGTGATCTCGGTGGCAATCAGCTCTCGCTTGTCGCTGCTGCTCTGGCCGACAAAATCTAGTCCCATCAGTTTGGCCTGCGACAAGGTCGCTTCAGGGCGATCTGACCAAAATAGCTCGATTGGGTTTTCGCCAATGCTGACCAACTCCAGTTCACCCGCAACTTGTATTTGGGTGCGGGTTAGCCATGCCGCGTTGTGCAGACGCGGGTCAATCGCCACTTTGCTGTTTGGTGACAGGTTGTCCAATGCCCATTGAACGGGAGGCTCGTCAATCAAGTGGCGGTATTCGTATACATCACCCGGTACTTGCTTGCGGACCTGAACGACATAGCGGCCATCGACAAACATGGCTGCCTTGTCGCGGGCAATCACTGCCATACCTGCCGAGCCAGTAAAGCTGGTTGCCCAGTGCAGGCGCTCGTTATGGGCCGGGATATATTCGCCCAGGTATTCATCTTCGTGGGGGATCAAAAGGGCGTCGAGCTGGTTTGCTTCCAGCCACTGACGGATCTGCGCGACGCGTTGCGAGATAACTGCTTGCATGTGTGTATTTTTCCTTTCACTGAGTCACCGTCCATGTGACGGCTATAATGTCAGCCTGAATAACAAATACCCCTGCCTCCTGAATATTGACAGGAAATGTTGGCTGTTCAGGCTGATCTCCTTAAATTAGCGCTTTTGCGTAATAGCTGCAATTAGCTAACAGATAAATCACCGCAGCGTGAGGTGATAACTTACGGTAACTAGCTATGTTATCGTGTTTTTTCTCGATATTGGTGCCAATAGAAGGGGTCATAGGAGGAAGTGTTGAAGTAACCAACCCAGCACGTTGAGGGATAGCCTGGCGGGCTTTGTAAGTGGTATGGCATTTCTTTCCCGTAAATGAAGTGATATTCCCAAATGGAAAATCGGTGTTGAATATATACCATTTCTATTCATATCTTGAACACCGTAAACTGCCGCCATTGCTCAATAGGATAAGACTATGCAACCGAAATACTCTGCGGACAAACGGCTGGTGGCCTTGATGGTGACTTTGGTGTTGTTTAGCCCGCTTGCCATTGATATCTACCTTCCCGCGCTGCCGGCGATGGCGGAAACTTTTGCGGTCGATCTGACCCGGGTTCAAGATACCGTGACTTGGTTTATGTTCAGTCTGGGTCTTGGCCAGTTGGTAGCTGGTCCGCTGGCTGACCGATTTGGCCGTCGCCCTATAGCTTTAGCCGGTATCGTGATTTATGGCGCAAGTGCCACACTGGCGTATGTTGCTCAATCTTTGGATATGTTGTTGGTTGCCCGTTTATTACAGGGCTTTGGTGCCTGTGCAACATCGGTGGCGGCCTTTGCGGCGGTGCGGGACAGCTTCGGTCCAGAGAAAAGCGGCCGGATGATCAGCTACCTCAATGGTGCGATCTGCTTTATCCCAGCTTTAGCCCCCTTGCTGGGTACCTGGTTGACTCATCAGTTTGGCTGGCGTGCCAACTTCAGCTTCATGGCTGGCTTTGCGCTGGTGGCGGGCTTATTTATCTTGCTGCTGTTTCGTGAAACCCGCCCGGCCGATACCGATGTATCCGGCTCGACAATAAGCTTATCGCGTTACTGGTCTGTCCTTAGAGAACCGACTTTCTTGTACCATGCTAGCCTGTGTATGTTAGCAATGGCTGTGATCCTTGCCTATGTCACCTCGGCACCCGCGTGGTTGATGGTCGAGCTTGGCCAGAGCATGAACCAGTTTACCTTGTGGTTCGGTATCAATGCCGCGCTGAACATTCTGGCCTGCATGGTTGTACCGAAATACATTGACCGCTTTGGCTCGCGAATGACGCTGAATACTGGCCTGGTGATCTTAGTGCTGGCTGGCATGCTGATGCTGCTGGTCGGTCATATTGTCGAAGCTTGGGCCTTTATGGCACCGATCTTCATGTCCTCGTTCGGCTTTGCCTTTGTGCTTGGTTCCGCGGCGGGCAAAGCACTGGCCCCGTTTGGTGATCGTGCCGGTACGGCTGCTGCATTGCTGGGCTTGTTCCAGATGAGTGGCGCTGGTGCGATGGTAAGCCTGACCCAACGCTTGGGCTTGAGTTCGCCGGACTTAATGGTGTTGCAGATGTGGTTGTTGGTCCCAGGTTTGTTGCTGTTGTGGACCAAGTTCGGCCGTCGCTGGCACGCGCCTGTGACCGCCTAACAGAAAATGCTCAATAACAAAAAGACGCCGTCCCTTTAAGGCGCAGGGTCTCGACAACCCATACTTGCTCGCTTGCCTGCCACTTTAGTGGCAGGCTTTTTTATGCTTGCAATACGGAGTTAAGATTAAGCCGGCGTTTCGGTTTGCTGTTTTTTACCTTTCCACTGCTGGATAAGTAGGCCGAAAACAATCAGCACTAGGCCAACCAAGGTTGACGGGTGGATCTCCTCGCCGATAATCGTCGCCAGTAGCATCAGCGAGATAAACGGGGAAATGAAAATCAGGTTGCTGATCCGCGCCGTGTTACGAGTCAGCTTGAGCGCGTTGATCCACAGTACAAAGGTGATCCCCATCTCGAACAAGCCGACATAGCTCACCGCTGCCCAGCCTTGCCAAGGGATTGCGGTCCAGCCACCGATATAAAGGCTCAAGCCTATAGAAAAAGGCAATGAAACCAAAAAACCCAGCAGGACCGCAAGCACTGCATCGGCTTGGTTTTTGGTGTTGAGGATCCAATACATAGCCCACAATAGGGTCGACAGTAGTGCCAGCGCCACACCGGTCGGGTTATCAAACTGCAATGCCATAACATCGCCCTTGGTGGCAATGATCACCACACCGAGGTAGCCCAGCGCACAGGCCGCCCAGTCTTGCTTGCGGATTTTCTGGCCGAGGAAGACTGCGGCCATCAGCGTCAGGGTAATTGCCCAACTGTAGTTGAGCGGCTGGGCCTGGGATGCGGGTAGTAGATCGTAGGCTTTGAAGAGCACCAGATAGTAGGCAAAAGGGTTGATGAGGCCGAGCAACAAGTAGTAATGCGGTCTGGCCATAAAGGTACGGCCTAGTAGGTGGAGCTTGCCTTGGTACAGAGCGATACCTGCAAGAGCGATAGCAGACACCACACTGGCGGCAACCAGCATCTGAACTGGGGTAAAGAAATCAAGGGTGATCTTAAAAGCGGTAGCAACTGTCGACCACAGCAAGACAGCCGCCAGGCCATACCCGAGCGCATAACGTTCGTTCATTGTTCATCCATAATCAATTGCTGCTTTGGCAAGGCAGCTGAGGGTTATATAGGGAGTCAGTCTATTCGATTGCATCGACGTCGACCAGAAAATTGCGATAAGGGATGTGAGCTTGCTGCGAAGGACGTTTCTGCGCTAGAGAGGCTGGACATTTATCCAGTATCCTCTTAGCCTTATTGGCAAAAGCAGATCAATTGCTGGTTAATCAACGAGTCAGGAACAAAGCATGATGAATGAGTGGCTGTCGGGGTACGGCTTGGCTATCGTGACCGGTGTTTCCGGGGCCACGGTCGCAGGGGCTATTGCGGCATGGCTGGTAAACAACCGCTGGCAACAGCAAATGCAGCTTCTGCGTCAGCAGGCAGAGAGCGAGCTGAAGTTGGCACAAAACCGCGAACAGCATTACCAGAGCCAGCTTAGTGAGCGTAACCAGGAGCTCGATGAAATGGATGTTGAACGCGATCGGCTCACGGCCGAGTTGCGCCAGATGCATGGTCGCCTTGCGGCGTCGTTGGAGAAAATGCGCCATTTCGAGGCGCTCAAAAACGAGAAGCAATATCTAGCCGAACAGCTGGAAAACGGCCGGATGGCCAATGCCGGTCTAGAAGCGGATTTACGCGAGCAGGAAGCCCGTCATTTTGAAGAGCAGAAAGCGGCCGATGACAAGATTGCCCTGCTGGAAAATGCTGAAGAGCGGCTGCGTGTGCAGTTTGAAAGCTTGGCCAATCGCTTGTTCGAGCAAAAGACCCGTACTGTCGATCAGCAAAACCGGATCAGCATCGAAGGGCTGTTGGGTCCGCTGCGTGAGCAGCTTGATGGATTCCGCAAGCAGGTCAATGACAACTTCAACCAAGAAGCCCGCGAACGCCATACCTTGGTCCATGAAATCAATAACCTCAAGCAGCTCAATGAGCAGATGGCGCGTGAAGCGGTCAACCTGACCCAGGCTCTGAAAGGGGACAACAAGGCGCAAGGTAATTGGGGAGAGGTCGTATTGGCTCGGGTACTGAGTGACTCCGGACTGCGTGAAGGGCATGAATACCAGACCCAGATCAACCTCGAAAATGGGGACGGCAAGCGCTATCAACCTGACGTGGTTGTCCATCTACCGCAAAGCAAAGATGTTGTTATCGATGCCAAGATGTCGCTGATCGCTTACGAGCGCTTTTTCAATGCTGACAATATTGCCGAGCAGGATCTGGCCCTGGGTGAGCACGTTGCCTCGGTGCGCAGCCATATCCGGGGATTGAGCCGCAAGGATTATCATCAGCTGCACGGAGTTGAAAGCCTTGATTACGTGCTGATGTTTATTCCGGTTGAGCCAGCGTTTCAGGCCGCCATTCAATCTGATCCGCGCCTGATCCGTGATGCGATGGATCAGAACATTATGTTGGTCAGCCCAACCACTTTGCTGGTGGCACTGCGGACCATCAATAACCTGTGGCGTAATGAGCGCCAGAACCAGAATGCCAAGCAAATTGCCGATAGGGCCAGCAAGCTTTACGATAAGTTGCGGCTGTTTGTCACCGACATGGAAACCATGGGCGCGTCGCTGGATAAGGCCAGGCAGAGCTATCAGGGCGCGATGAACAAGTTGGTCACGGGGCGGGGCAATGTGATCCGCCAGGCAGAAGGGTTCCGCCAGTTAGGGGTGGAGGTCAAGCGTGATATCAATCCGGTATTGACCGAAAGGGCGATGCTGGGAGCGGCTGATGACGAGGCTTTGCCCGAGGGCATTACCGAGATTGGCGAGGGTAGTCCAACAGCATAATTGTGCGGTGTGGAGTTAGATGCAGGTTGTGCTTTGAGCAAACCTCAACCATCAAGTACACTAGGCGAAATAATACGTTAACCACGACGGAAGTAGTATGACGGACACCACACTAGAGACGACCCATTTTGGCTACCGGACTGTAGCCAAGGACGACAAGGCAGAAATGGTTGCAGAGGTATTTCACTCGGTAGCTGCTAAGTACGACATTATGAATGACTTGATGTCGATGGGTGTCCATCGGGTGTGGAAGCGCTTTACCATTGACTGCAGTGGTGTTCGCCGTGGTCACAGGGTGCTCGATTTGGGTGGAGGTACCGGTGATCTGACCGCTAAGTTCTCGCGCATTGTGGGCGATGACGGTCAGGTGATCTTGGCCGATATCAATAACTCGATGCTGAAAGTGGGCCGCAGCAAACTGCGTGATAACGGTATTGTCGGCAACGTGGGCTATGTTCAGGCCAATGCCGAAGAGCTACCTTTCCCGGATGACTACTTTGACTGTATTACCATCAGCTTCTGTCTGCGTAACGTGACCGACAAGGATAAAGCATTGCGTTCGATGTACCGCGTGCTTAAGCCGGGTGGCCGTCTGTTGGTACTGGAGTTCTCCAAGCCGATTGTCGAGCCACTGTCGAAAGTCTATGACGCCTACTCATTCCACCTGTTGCCAAAAATGGGCGAAGTGATTGCTAACGATGCCGAAAGCTATCGCTACCTGGCCGAGTCTATCCGGATGCATCCTGACCAAGATACCTTGGAAGGAATGATGCAAAATGCAGGTTTCGAGCAGACGAACTATTACAACCTGACCGGTGGTATTGTTGCCCTACACCGTGGCTACAAATTCTGAGGAACCCATGCCTGTTGATGTGTTTGTAACCGGGGTGATAGAGACCTCACTCAATGCCTTGCTGAAGGATGATGAAGACAGCCAGCGTCGCCTTGCCCGACTGAAGGGGAAGGTGATTGGCGTGACCATTAATGAATTTGGCAAGCAACTTTATTTTGTTTTCAGCCAGCAAATTGATGTTCTCGGTGCCTATGAAGGCGACGTCGATTGTCAACTGGCGCTTAACCTGTCTGTTTTGCCGGAGCTCCGCCAGCAAGCTAACCTGACCCAGCTGATCAAGGCCGACAAGCTATCGCTCGAGGGGGATATCCAGCTGGCCCAGCAGTTCTCGACCTTGCTAAGTGGCCTGAAGCCGGACGTTGAAGAAACATTATCGCAATATACCGGTGATATTGTTGCCCATACGTTGGTCAGTGGCGCTAAACAGGGCGCACGATTTATCCAGCAAGGTGTGGTTAAACGCCAGCGCGATTTGGCCGAGGTGATCACCGAGGAGTGGCGCTTAGCCCCGCAGGCGCTGGAAATAGCGTATTTTGCCGATCAGGTCGACGACTTGAAAACGGACGTAGCACGCAGTGAAGCACGGTTGAACCGCCTAATGGAGCAAGTGCTTTAATGATGGTGTTATCCGAAATTAAGCGTCTGTATCAGATCACCGCTGTCCAGCTGCGCTATGGGTTGGATGAATTATTGCCTGAAGATCCACGGCTGGAATTGCCAAAGGTGATGCGCAAGTCCCTGTTCTGGATCCGCAATGAGCACCCTGATAAACCATTGGGCGAACGCCTGCGGTTAGCACTTCAAGAGCTAGGACCGGTATGGATCAAATTCGGCCAGATGATGTCGACTCGTCGTGACTTGTTCCCGCCGCACATCGCCGATCAGCTGGCGCTGCTGCAAGATCAGGTGGCGTCGTTTGACGGGCGTTTGGCCAAGGATCAGATGGAAAAAGCCTTGGGTGGCCCACTGGAGACATGGTTCAACGATTTCGATGAAGTGCCGTTGGCTTCGGCATCCATCGCCCAGGTTCATACCGCAACGTTGAAAGAAACCGGTAAGGAAGTGGTGCTCAAAGTGATCCGTCCGGATATCTTGCCGGTGATCAAAGCCGATATTACCTTGATGTACCGAATGGCCGGTTTGCTTGAGAAGATACTGCCGGATGCCCGTCGCTTACGTCCTGTTGAGGTAGTACGAGAGTACGAAAAAACCTTGCTCGATGAATTGAACCTGATGCGCGAAGCTGCCAATGGTATTCAGCTAAGGCGCAACTTTGAAGACAGCGATATGCTGTATGTTCCTGAAGTGTATACCGACTTGAGCCGGGAAAACCTGCTGGTAATGGAGCGTATCTATGGCATTCAGGTGTCGGATATCGATGCGCTGGTGGCCAACGGTACCGACATGAAACTGTTGTCGGAGAATGCAGTGACAATTTTCTTCACTCAGGTATTTCGTGACAGCTTCTTCCATGCCGACATGCACCCTGGCAATATTTTTGTGGCTCGGGAAAATCCGGAAAACCCGCAGTGGATTGCTCTTGACTGTGGTATCGTCGGTAGCCTGAACCGGGAAGACAAACGCTATCTGGCTGAGAACCTGCTGGCATTTTTCAACCGGGACTACCGCAAGGTCGCTGAGTTGCACGTTGATTCTGGCTGGGTACCGGAAGATACCAACATCGATGAATTTGAATTTGCGATTCGCACCGTGTGCGAGCCGATTTTCGAGAAGCCGCTGGCCGAGATTTCGTTTGGCCATGTGTTGCTGAATTTGTTCAATACCGCACGCCGCTTCAATATGGAAGTGCAGCCACAGTTGGTATTGCTGCAAAAAACCTTATTATATGTCGAAGGGTTGGGGCGTCAGCTGTATCCGCAACTTGATTTGTGGGATACCGCCAAGCCTTTCCTGGAAGACTGGATGTCCCGTCAGGTTGGCCCGCAGGCCGTGATCGACGGGGTGAAAACCCGGGCGCCATTCTGGGCAGAGAAGTTACCGGAGCTTCCGGAATTACTCTACGATAGTTTGCGCCAAGGTAATGCGCTTAACCAACGTATCGATAAACTCTATGATAATTTCATGGAGAGTCGACGTTACCAGGGCCAGGCACGGTTCTACTTTGGCATTGGTGCAACTCTGGTTGTATGTTCTGCCATACTTTTTAGTAATCACGTAGAAACCTATTCGGCCATTAGCGCTGCAATGGGGGTCACGTTTTGGTTACTTGGGTGGCGTGCTTGCCGTAAATAGACGGTAAAGTATGCAGCCAACATATATACAATTTGTTATTAACCACAATTAGCTGAGGTAAAACAAGCATGGGTGGTATCAGTATCTGGCAATTGCTAATCATTGCACTAATTATAGTTCTGTTGTTCGGAACCAAGAAGTTGCGCACTCTGGGCGGTGACTTGGGTTCTGCCGTAAAAGGTTTCAAGAAGGCGATCGGCGATGAGGAGCCTTCAGCTGAGAAGAAAGACGCCGCAGCTGATGCGGATTTCGATCAGAAGAAACTAGCGGACGAACAGCAGGCTGGCCAGGCTCAGAAGAGCCAAAAAGACAAAGAGCAGGTTTAACACGTGTTTGATATCGGGTTCTGGGAACTAATACTGATCTCCGTGGTGGGATTGGTTGTACTGGGGCCGGAACGCCTGCCTGTCGCGATCCGTACGGTATCGCGCTGGGTTGGAGCTGCACGTAATATGGCGAACTCGGTCAAGGATGAACTGAACCAGGAGCTCAAGCTTCAGGAACTTCAGGAAAACTTGAAAAAAGCCGAGCAAATGGGGATGAAAGATCTCTCGCCAGAGCTGAGGGATACTGTGGAGGAGCTGAAAAAAGCGGCCTCGGATGTGCAGCGCCCTTATGCCGACAAGAAAGACGAGCAGCCCTCGGCGACGACCTCTCAAAAGCAGGATTAATATAAGTCACTATGTCTACTGTTGAAGATACGCAACCGCTATTCAGCCACTTACTTGAGCTGCGTAACCGTTTGTTGCGTTCCATCCTGAGTGTCATTGTGGTTTTTCTTGGCTTGGTATGGTTTGCCAACGACATCTATGCATTTATGTCCGCTCCCTTGGTAGAACGTCTACCTGAAGGGGCGAGCATGATTGCGACGGATGTGGCATCACCATTCTTTACGCCAATTAAGCTCACATTGGTGACCTCGGTGTTTATCGCCGTGCCGATGATCTTGTATCAGGTTTGGGCTTTCGTGGCACCGGGTCTGTATAAGCATGAGCGCAAGCTGATCATGCCGCTGCTGTTTTCCAGCTCGCTGCTGTTCTATGCTGGCGTGTCTTTTGCTTATTTCGTGGTGTTCCCACTGGTGTTTAGTTTCTTTACCAGTGCCGCCCCTGAAGGGATCACGGTAGCGACAGATATTGCCAGCTACCTCGATTTTGTCTTAGCATTGTTCATGGCATTCGGTATTGCCTTTGAAATTCCGGTCGCCATTATCTTGCTATGTTGGACAGGGGCGACGGATCCGGAAAGCCTGCGTACCAAGCGGCCGTATATCGTTGTTTCTGCCTTTGTGGTGGGTATGATGCTGACACCGCCGGATATGATTTCGCAGACGCTACTGGCTATCCCAATGTGCTTGCTGTTTGAAGTTGGCTTGTTCTTCGCTCGCTTCTATGTGCGTAAGCCAGAAGAAGATGATGCAGCCGAAGAGCAGTAAGGCATCTTATAGCTTGTGTCATAGGCAATAAAAAACCGGCTGAGGCCGGTTTTTTATATCTGGAGCCTGTTATACCAACCTACATAAATATTTGATCAACGACTTATCCAGATTGGTATTAGATCTCGTCACCCCATTTATCAACAATTGATTCAGCCAGTGCTTTGTCTTTCACGAGCAGGCTGAAGTGGTTTTTATTTTGCTCTTCACCACCGTCAACAATCGTTAGGATGTTGCTGTCCTTGGTAACCAACTTGATGTACATATCGTTGTCACCTTCAGGGAAATCAAGAATTAACTCGCTATTCTCGATTCGCCAGCCAATGGTGAAGTCTTCCTCACCCTCTTCAGAAATAACAACGTTCTTGTCCTTGCTAAAGGCCATCGCAGCCAGCATTGGATAAGGTTTGTGATCGGTAGAGTCATCAGAGAGGAAGTACCATGTTTGATCGGCAATCATTGCTTCTGTGATCGCTGGGAACTTAAACTCCTCGTCAGTAATATCAACCCTTGTCCAGAAGTTAAGATCATTCTGTGGGGTAACCGCGAGGCTAGTTTGCTCGGACACATAGATGAACTCTTCGATGCTCTCTTCACCGTCCTCAACATGGACAAGTGAATTGCCTTCGATGGTGTATGCTTCTGTCATCGACGCACCAGTGTCGTCAACGACAGTTAGCGTACCGTCTTGCAAAGTGATCATAAAAATACCCTCGTCTTGCGCATAGTATTTATTCATGCTGACAAAGCTAAGGGTTTGACCTTCAAGGTAATCGTTTAGAGACGCAATGATCGGTTTGCTTTCAACGGTGCCATCGTCATTGATTTCAATGACGATGTCATCGAGCTCGTGACCGTTATTGATGCTGTCTTCGATAACGTTTGCGATGTCATCAGCTGACTCTGACAGCGCTTTAGAATCGTTGTCTGCCAAGCTTGGCGCCAGTTCATTGGTCAGGCTGCGTGCCATTAGGTGGGCTTTCTTAGCGGCATCTGCGCTGCCATCTTGCGCTTTGGCTGCAACATAGTCACCGGCAACCACGGCGGAGTCGAGATTTAACTCTGTCGCCAATGCCTCAACGGTTTTGTTTTGTAGCTTGGCAATCGTGGTAAAAGGTGTCACCACCTCGCTCTGGGCATGTGCAATCAGCTCATAGCTGTTACCCAGTTTTCCTGCTTTATCGCTATCTGCCGTCTGGCCGGCAATCGCTTGGGCGATGACGGCGTATTTCGCATCTTCTGCCTTGATAGTGATAGCGCCATTGCTGTCTGTTAGCCCGACAGCCTCACCACTGTCACATGAGCTATTGCTATTTCGATCCACACATACTTGCGCTTGGGAAAGGTAGCCGTCGATCACTTTGACTTGCTTAGCGGTCGGTTCGACAGGGGTAGAGGGATCGGATGAATCACTGCCACAGCCCGTTAGCGATAGGGCGGCAATCATAGAAGCTGCAATAGCTGAGTATTTAAACTGCATCGTTTTTCCTTAATGCAAAGTGTTGTTGTTATTGTATTTTTCTGTGTCAGCGCTAAAGTGCTCTGAGCGGTGCAGATATATAGAGCTTTTACCTCTTTCATTCAACAACTTATGAGGGTTAACGTGATTAACAGCTCAATAATGCTGCTGCTTGTGTGGTTATATCCCTTTAGGGTATATCTCGGGGCGGTCCGATAAGGTGGCTGAGGGAAGGGGCTGGCGAAACTGGTAATAAAAAAGCCAGCGGGAAAAGCGCTGGCTTTGTGAATTAAAAAATGGCTTTCTGTTAGAAGAAAATGTGCGCCATCATCGCGATAACCGGTAGGGTCACCAAGGTACGCAGGATGAAGATCATGAATAGCTCCCACGGCTTGACCGGGATTTTACTGCCGATCAGTAGCGCACCGATTTCAGACATGTAGATCAGTTGGGTCACCGACATGGCAGCAATCACAAAGCGGGTCAGATCGCTCTCAATGCCCGAGGCCAGAATCGATGGCAGGAACATGTCGGCAAAGCCTACAACGATGGTTTCAGAAGCTGCAGCTGCTTCAGGAATACGCAGTAGCTCCAAAAACGGAATGAACGGTTGGCCCAGCAGGCTAAATACCGGCGTGTTTTCGGCGATGACTAAAGCAATGGTACCGATCGCCATGACCACAGGCAGCACGCCAAAGATCATATCAATCGCATTTTTAACCCCTTCAACTACCATGCTACGCAGGCTCTTTACTTGCGACGCTTTTTCTAGTGCTTGCTCAAGGCCAAAGCCAACCACTGTTTTTCCTTCTGGTAGGGCTTCAATGTCCCCCTTTACTGGCTCACCATCGATATAGCGGTCTTTCTTCCACGATAGCGGTGGCAGGCGAGGGACAATCACTGCGGCAGCTAGGCCAGCCAAGCAGACTGTCATATAGAAGGGGGCAAACATGTGCTCCAGGTTCACCTGAGCAATGACCACGAGGCTGAAAGTAATCGATACCGCGGTGAACGTGGTACCGATAACTGCCGCTTCACGCTCGGTGTAGATTTTGCTTTCGTACTGCTTGCTGGTCATCAGTACGCCGACACTGCCATCACCCAACCATGAAGCAATACAGTTCACTGCCGAACGGCCCGGAAGGTTGAACAGCGGGCGCATAACCCGGGTGAACAGGGCACCAACAAACTCAAGCAAACCAAAGTTAAGCAACAGGGGTAATAGTAAACCGGCAAAAAGGAAAACAGAGAAGAGAACTGGTAAGAGATCATTGAGTACCAGACCACCGGTATCACCGTGGTGGATCATTTCAGGGCCGATGCCGAAATAGGTCATTACGACAAAAATTGCACCCAACTGCTGGACCACGAACCAAGGCAAAGACGGGTTAAGCAGGCCGCTCAAAAAGCTGCTCTCTAGCACCGCTTTTGGCTTTAATAGCTTGGTGGCAATTGATGCGACAGCGGTAAGGGCGATCACAAAGGTCACCATGGCTGGAAGCATATCACCGAATACGGCCTGGACAGATTTAGCCAGGATAGCAATAGGGATTGTCAGTGAATCCTGGTAACTGACAGGTGCCATGAAAAGGAAGACACCGAGAAGTGACGGTAGAGCGAACATGAGCCATGGATTCTTCTTACCGCTTTGGGAAATAACCTGATCCTGCATACTTGGCCTTTAACTGATTGATAAGTTAAGAGTAAATAAACGCTTTATTCTCTTTGGAATAAATATTCACTGATCTTCCATAATCAGGACGGGCAAGATTACCGTTTTTCAGCGTGAAATGGAATTATTTTAGCCAATATATGCGGTTTTATTCATTATTATTCGCTATTGAATGATAGTTATGGTGAAGGATCCTGCTGGTTATTCCTGAGCAATTTGAATGATATGCTGCTATTTGCTGTGCTTCCGTCAACAAAAAAAGAGCTCAAAGAGCTCCTTTTTTTATCGTTCAAATGGACTGATAGACTTTGCATATCAGCGCACCCGTTAAATGCCGTCAATTAACGCATGGTAACGAATTCTTCGCTGCCAGTAGGGTGGATAGCCACAACTGAGTCGAAGTCCGCCTTAGTTGCGCCCATCTTCATCGCGACACCGAAGCCTTGGATCATTTCGTCAACGGTATAGCCGATACCGTGCAGGCCAACCACTTTCTCGTCCGGGCCGGCGCAAACCAGTTTCATTTTGCATGGCTGGCGATGTGCGGTAACTGCGGTATACATGGCAGTAAAGCCCGATTGGTATACCTTGACGTTTGCTTCACCAAACTCGGCAATGGCTTCAGCCTCTGTCTGGCCGATTGTGCCGATTGGCGGGTGGCTGAAGACCACGGTTGGAACCAGCTTGTAGTCCATTTTGGCGTCTGACTTGTTATTGAACAGGCGCTCAGATAGTTGGCGACCGGCCTTAACAGCAACAGGTGTTAGTTCGATACCGCCTTCCATAATGTCACCAACACAGTAGATGCCTTCAACGTTGGTTTGCTGGTACTCGTCAACCTTGATGTAGCCACGGTCATTGGTTTCAACGCCCGTTGCCGCCAGGTTGATCTTGCTGGTTGTCGGGTTGCGGCCGATTGCCCAAATCAGTAAATCGGTATTGTGCGACTCACCGTTTTCGAAATGCAGGGTAACCGAACCATCGGCTTCCTTGACCACTTCTTTTGGTACGCTGTGGGTATGAAGGGTTGGGCCTTCTTTGTCCATGACTTCAACCAGGGTGTCGATGATCATCGGGTCGAAGCTGCGTAGCGGCGACTCTTTACGGACGAACAGGTGAGTATCGGTACCCAGTGCGCTCAGTACGCCGGCAATTTCAACAGCAATGTAACCAGCACCGATAACAGCAGTACGTTTAGGTTGCTCGTTGAGCTCGAAGAAGCCGTTTGAGTCGATACCGTACTCGGCGCCCGGTACGTTCGGGATCGTTGGCTCCCCACCGACGGCGATCAGGATGTGATCTGCAGTGTAGTGCTCGCCGTTTACTTCAATGGTTTTTGCATCGACAAACGTAGCAAAACCATTGATCACATCAATTTTGTTTTTGCCCAGCACGTTGTCGTAAGCGGTGTGGATACGGCTGATGTAAGCTTCACGGCTCTCAACCAGTTTGCCCCAGTCAAAGCTTTTGACATCAACGTCAAAACCGTAGTCTTTGGCGTAAAGGTGCATAGCCTCAGCAATTTGGGCGCCGTGCCACATTACTTTCTTCGGCACGCAACCGACATTGACACAGGTTCCACCCAGTGCCTTGGCTTCGACCAGTGCCACCTTGGCACCGTACATAGCCGCACGGTTTGCCGAGGCAATACCGCCACTGCCGCCGCCGATACAGATGTAATCAAAATGCTTTGCCATGACTTTACTCCACTATTTTTTTGATTTAGTAACAGCTCCTGCTGTGCTTGTCCTAGTGTAATCAAGAATGGGAAGAGTTACGAGAGGGGGGGATCGAGAAAGTTGGAACAAAAACTAGCAGGTATAAAGAAGGCGGATAAACCTCCGCCTTACAAGCTGTTACCGGATAATTTGCGTTTATTCCGGTACAATCCATTCCACTTTGCAGTGGCCGTGGTTTGGTGCGATGGCCTCTTTCAGCCATGGTAAAATGGCTTGCATCTGGCCTTCCAGTTTCCAAGGTGGGTTGATCACGATCATGCCCGATGCGGTCATGCCGCGCTCCTCGGTATCGGGCTCGACACCCAGCTCGATCTGTAAAATCTTGCGGATACCCAGATCTTCCAGACCCTTGAGCATCTTGTCGATATTCTCGCGGTAAACCACCGGGTACCAGATCGCATAGGTGCCGGTCGCCCAGCGCTTATGGCTTTCTTTGATTGCCTTAACCACATCCATGTACTCGTGCTTGAGCTCGTACGGTGGGTCAATCAGTACCACACCCCGGCGCTCTTTCGGTGGCAAGCTGCCTTTTAGGCGGGCAAACGCATCTTCTTTGTAGATGCGTACTTGGCGGTCGCCTCGGAATTCTTGCAGAAGCAGTGGGAAGTCACTCGGGTGCAGCTCGGTCAAGACCATACGGTCTTGCTCGCGGAGTTGGGCGCGGGCAACTTTTGGTGAGCCTGGGTAGTAGCGCAGCTCATCACCTTGGTTCAGTACCTTGATCGCGTCGATATAGCTGGCAATTTCTGCCGGGATATCGTCACGCTGCCAAATCCGGGCAATACCTTGTTTGAACTCACCGGTTTTTTCACTGCGCTCATCCTGAAGATCGTAACGGCCAACACCGGAGTGGGTGTCATGGTAGACGAACGGCTTGTCCTTTTGTTTCAGGGCATCCAGGATCAGGCTCTGGACAATGTGCTTGACCACATCGGCATGGTTGCCGGCATGGAAACTATGGCGGTAGCTCAGCATGGCTGGGATCTCGACAGAATAGGGATAAATTGGGTCAGTATTATCGCCAATTGGCGAGGAATAGCCAGCAACCGTGATGACTTTCATGCTTGAGATGTTAATCCTAGGTTAAAATAAGAGTGCGGCGTTACGATTTAGTGCGATGAAAGGATTGAATTTACGCTGTTCAAGACGCATTTAATAAAGGACAACTAATTTAAGGAATTGCGCATGACTAACCCATTACTGTCGATGACGGATCTACCTCCGTTTTCGCTTATCCAACCCGAACATGTCAAACCTGCTGTCGAGCAGGCGATTGCTGATTGCCGGGCTGCAGTGGAGCAAGTTCTGGCCGCTGATACGGCGCCAAGCTGGGAGACAATCTGCGTGCCGCTATCCGAAACGGATGATCGCCTGAGCCGGATCTGGTCACCTATCGGCCACCTCAACGGAGTGAAAAACAGCAATGAACTGCGCGAAGCTTACGAGAGCTGCCTGCCGATGCTGTCGGATTATGGTACCTGGGTTGGTCAGCACAAGGGCCTGTATGAAGCATTCAAGGCGATTAAAGCCGATGATAGCTTTGCCGAGCTAAGCCAAGCCCAGAAAAAATCTATTACAGATGCGCTAAAAGAGTTTGAATTATCGGGCATTGGCCTGCCAGCCAAAGAGCAGCACCGTTACGGTGAGATCAGCAAGCGCTTGTCTGAGTTGTCATCGACGTTCAGCAATAATGTGTTGGATGCGACCATGGGCTGGAGCAAGCTGGTGAGCGATGAGGCCGAGCTGGGTGGCTTACCGGAGTCGGCGTTGCAGGCAGCCAAGGCCACAGCCGAAGCCAAGGAGCAGGAAGGCTACCTGTTTACCTTAGATATCCCGTCGTACCTGCCGGTGATGACTTACTGCGAAAACCGCGAATTGCGTCAGGAAATGTATGAAGCCTTCGTGACCCGCGCTTCCGACCGTGGGCCGAATGCCGGCAAATGGGACAACAGCGAGATCATTGCCGAGAAGCTCAAGTTGACCCATGAAATTGCCCGCCTGTTAGGTTTCAATACCTACAGCGAGAAATCACTGGCGACCAAAATGGCGGAAACGCCGGAGCAGGTGCTTGGCTTCTTGAATGACTTGGCGAGCCGCGCCAAGCCGCAGGGCGAGCGTGAAGTGGCAGAGCTGCGTGAATATGCCAGTACCGAGTTTGGTGCCGAGCAACTGGAGCCATGGGATTTTTCCTTCTACGCCGAGAAGCTTAAACAGCACCGCTACAGCATTTCTGATGAGCAGCTACGACCTTATTTCCCTGAGCAGAAAGTCGTTGCCGGCTTGTTCGAAGTGCTGAAGCGCGTGTTCGGTATGGCTGTCACAGAACGTACCGGCGTCGATACCTGGCATGAGTCGGTGAAGTTCTACGATATCTTCGATAGTCAAGGTCAATTGCGCGGCAGCTTTTACCTTGATCTCTATGCCCGAGAGCATAAGCGTGGTGGTGCCTGGATGGATGAGTGTATGGTTCGCCGTACCCGTCAGGATGGCAGCCTGCAAACGCCAGTGGCCTACTTGACCTGTAACTTCAACAAGCCGGTTGGCGATAAACCTGCGCTGTTTACCCATGACGAAGTGGTCACCTTGTTCCACGAAACTGGCCACGGTATCCACCATATGCTGACCCAGATCGATGTACCCGCTGTATCGGGTATCAACGGTGTGCCATGGGATGCGGTAGAGCTGCCAAGCCAGTTCCTGGAGAACTGGTGCTGGGAAGAAGAGGCGCTGGCTTTTATCTCCGGCCATTACGAGACCGGTGAGCCATTGCCGAAAGCCATGCTGGACAAGATGTTAGCGGCGAAGAACTTCCAGTCAGCAATGGGGATCCTACGCCAGCTTGAGTTCGGTCTTTTCGACTTCACCCTGTACACCGAGTATGACCCAGAAGTCGGTGCCAAAGTACTGGATACCCTGGCGGATATAAAGACCCGCGTGTCGGTGGTCCCAAGCCCTGAGTTTGGTCGCTTCCCGAACAGTTTCAGTCATATCTTCGCCGGTGGTTATAGCGCTGGTTACTACAGCTACCTGTGGGCCGAGCTACTGTCGTCGGACGCTTACTCGCGCTTCGAGGAGGAGGGGATCTTCAATACCCAGACCGGTGCAGACTTCCTCGATTGCATCCTAGAGCGCGGCGGCAGCGAGGAGCCGATGGATTTGTTCAAGCGTTTCCGTGGTCGTGAGCCGAGCATTGATGCTTTGCTCCGCCACAGCGGCATCACCGGATAATGAGCTGATTGGGCTGGTTATTTCACCCCAGCCCAGCATCGGACATGCTCTGGGGTGAAATCCCTGCGCCGAATCAGCCATTATGCTTGAGTTTTGTTGGTGAAGTTTTTGGTCGTGCTCATTGATGGTTATCAACTCCGCGGCAAAGAAAAACGGTCAGATAATAAAAAAGCACCCCTCAGGGTGCTTTTTTTTGTCAGTGGTGCGGGTTACTCGCTGGCGATGATGGTCAGCGGCCAGCCCATGTCGCTTTGGCGGGTGGCTTCTTGCTGCAGTTCGGCATCGGTCAGCGGGTTGGTAGCCAGCCAACTGGCTGGCAGTGTTAGGCTCAGGGTATTGCCCTGTGTCGTCAGGGTGAACGGCGGCTGGTGGCTGCTGTCACGGCGGTGACACAACATCACGGCCAGGCGCAGCAGACGCAGCAGGCGAGTAGCACTTTGGGCCGACAGGGCGTGTTGCTCTGGTAGGCTGGTCAGGTTCTCGCGGTAGCGGCGTAGCAGTTCACCGATCAGGTGTTTCTGGGCCCGGGTGAAACCGGGTAGGTCACTATGATGGATCAGGTAGGCGGCATGTTCACCGCTTTTCTTGAACTCAATCATGGTGCCAATTTCATGCAGGGCGGTACAGGCATCCAGCAGGTAATGGGCTTGTGACTCCAGGTTCCATTCTGTCTGGCAGCTGCCAAGTAGGGCCCGTGCTGTGTTGCTGACATTGCTGGCATGGACACTGTCGAGCTGGAAGCGGGTCTGCAGACTTTGCAAGGTACGCTCACGGACATTGTTGTGGCGCATCTGGCTCATCATTTCATACACCATGCCTTCGCGCAGTGCGCCACCGGCAAGGGTCATCGACTCGATTCCCAGTGACTCGAAAATCGCGATAAGGATAGACAGTCCGCTAGGGAATACCAAGGCACGCTCGAGGGTCAGCCCCTCGATATCCAGATCTTCCAGGCGCTCATACTGCATGGCCTGGCGTTGCATCCGCTTGAGTTTCTGTAGGGTGATGATTTCATCCATCCCCTGTGCCAGCATGATTTCTTGCAGGGCCTGTACGGTACCGCTGGCACCGACGCAGGTTTGCCAGCCTAAGGTCTGGTATTGCTCGACAATAGGGGCAATAGCTGCTTTGGCCGCCGTGATGGCGGCATCAAAGTTGGCCTCGGTGAGGTAGCGGTCTTTGAAATAGCGCTCAAGCCAGGTCACGCAGCCTATTTTCAGGCTGGTCAGGGCGCTGGCATCAAACCCCTCGCCAATGATCACTTCGGTGCTGGCTCCGCCAATATCGACTACCAGACGTTTGCCACAACCGCCTGAGGTATGGGCAACTCCCTGGTAGATGATCCGGGCTTCTTCTTCGCCTGGAATGATATCAACCGGGTAGCCGAGGATAGTCTCGGCTTTGGAAAGAAAGGCCTCGGCATTGACGGCAGTGCGCAGTGCGGCAGTCCCGACAATACGGATGTTGCTTGCCGGAATATCCTGCAGGCGTTCGGCAAATATGCTGAGGCAGCCCCACCCCCGTTGCATTGCCTCAATACTCAGCTCGCTTTCGCTGTTGAGGCCGGCTGCCAGGCGGACTTTGCGCTTGATCTTGGCCAGGGTCTGGACGGTGCCTGCGACCTCCCTGACAATCCACATGTGGAAGCTGTTAGAGCCAAGGTCAATGGCGGCATACAAGGGCGATACTGTTCTTTCCATAGGCATATCTATCTTTTACTGCTGCTTGTTCTGCGGTGGACGGCGACGGCTGCGCTGGCGCGACTGGCCTTGACGCTGTGAACCACCACCACTGCGACGGTTGCCACCTTGGCGTGGTGAGCGAGGTACGCTAACTGCCGGTGGTAGGTCATCTAGCAAGGCTTCCGAGTCATATTTCGACAGCGGGATAGGGTGCTCGATGTAGGTTTCGATCGCTGGCAGGTTAATGGCATATTGTTCACAGGCAAAGCTGATTGAATGGCCACTGGCGCCAGCACGACCAGTACGGCCGATACGGTGCACGTAATCTTCGGCATCGTCAGGTAGATCGTAGTTGAATACGTGGGTTACCTGTGGAATGTGCAGGCCACGGGCCGCGACATCGGTTGCCACAAGGATATCCACTTCTCCTTGAGTGAACTGCTCCAGAATACGAACGCGCTTCTTCTGCGGGACGTCACCCGTTAGCAAACCAACACGGTGTTTATCAGCCGCTAGGTGAGCCCAGATGTCTTCACAGCGGTGCTTGGTGTTGGCAAAGATGATAGCGCGGTCTGGCCATTCTTCTTCGATCAAGCTCTGAAGCAGGCGCATCTTCTCTTGGTTCGATGGGTAGAATAGTTCTTCCTGGATACGGTGACCGGTCTTCTGCTCTGGCTCGACAACCACACTCTCAGGCGAGTTCATGTGTTCGAAGGCTAGTTCTTTGACGCGGTACGATAGGGTCGCTGAAAACAGCATGTTCAAACGCTCCTGCGGAGCAGGCATGCGACGGAACAAGAAGCGGATGTCCTTGATAAAGCCAAGGTCAAACATACGGTCAGCTTCATCCAGAACCACAGCCTGGATAGAGCGCAGATCGATCACGCGCTGCTTGTAGAAATCAATGATACGGCCACAGGTGCCAATCAAGATATCGACACCGGCTTCGAGGGTTTTCTGTTGTTTCTCGTATGCTTCACCGCCGTAGGCAAGACCTGCTTTTAGGCCGGTGCTTTCAAGCATTGGCTTGGCATCGTTGTAAATCTGGATCGCCAGTTCACGGGTTGGTGCCATAATAATGGCACGAGGATGGTTTTGTTTGCGATCCTCTTTTGCTGGGTTTAGCAGCAGGTAGTTGAAAGTCGCGGTCAGGAAAGCCAGGGTTTTCCCTGTGCCTGTTTGAGCCTGACCAGCAATGTCACGGCCGGAGAGCACTACCGGCAATGCCAGCGCCTGGATAGGCGTACAATTATGGAAGTTATTCGCTTCCAATCCTTGTAAAACCCGAGGGTCTAAACCCAGGTCGGCAAATTTTTGCTCTGTGATGTGAGTCGTCTTCATTCGTATAGAATATCAGCTTAGGGTTGCAATACGAAACGGATTCCATTCAAATAGGACAACGATTTGCTGGTTAAAATCAAATCAGCTAACAAAATCAACCATTGGAGTGGAAGATGAGCGACAAGATTGTGCAGCTGACAGACGCAAGTTTCGATAGCGATGTAATTGCTGCTGCAGGCCCGGTACTAGTCGATTTTTGGGCTGAATGGTGTGGTCCTTGTAAAATGATTGCCCCAATTCTTGATGAAATCGCGGATGAGTACGAAGGTAAGCTGACTATCGGTAAATTGAATATCGACCAAAACGCAGCGACACCACCAAAATTCGGTATCCGTGGTATCCCAACTCTGTTACTGTTCAAGGACGGTAGCGTAGCGGCAACCAAAGTAGGTGCCCTGTCAAAGAGCCAGCTTAAAGAGTTCCTAGACGCGAACCTATAAGCAACTCTGCTTCGAACCGTGCACAATTTCTCGTTGTGCATGGTTTGACTTGCGTCTATGCTAGACGGATGAGATCTTTAGTGCTAACTTATTGCACGTAAATTGTAAATTCGTTCATTCCTTGACCAGCCCCTTTGGTCAGCTTTATCTCAATTAACATAGAACCCCAATTTTGACTGACAAGAAACCCACCACTATGAATCTTACTGAACTGAAGAACCAACCGATTTCAAAGTTGGTTGCGCTTGGCGAAAGCTTAGGACTGGAAAACCTGGCGCGTTTGAGAAAACAAGACATCATCTTTGCGATTCTCAAGCAGCATGCGAAAAGTGGTGAGGACATTTTTGGCGATGGTGTTCTAGAAATCCTTCAAGATGGCTTCGGCTTCCTCCGCTCTGCAGACAGTTCTTACCTCGCCGGTCCAGATGATATCTACGTTTCTCCTAGCCAAATCCGCCGCTTCAACCTTCGCACTGGTGATACCATTGCCGGCAAAATCCGCCCGCCGAAAGACGGTGAGCGTTACTTTGCCCTGTTGAAGGTTAACGAAGTTAACTACGATAAACCTGATAACGCGCGTAACAAGATCCTGTTCGAAAACCTGACGCCACTGCACGCCAATGAGCGTATGCGCATGGAGCGCGGTAACGGTTCAACCGAAGACATCACGGCACGTGTTCTTGATTTGGCTTCGCCAATCGGTAAAGGCCAACGTGGCTTGATTGTTGCTCCGCCAAAAGCGGGTAAGACCATGTTGCTGCAGAATATCGCCCAGAGCATCGCCCACAACCACCCTGAGTGTGAGTTGATGGTATTGCTAATCGATGAGCGTCCGGAAGAAGTAACCGAGATGCAGCGTCTGGTTAAGGGTGAAGTGGTTGCGTCGACCTTTGATGAGCCGGCATCACGCCACGTTCAAGTGGCTGAAATGGTGATTGAGAAAGCCAAGCGTCTGGTTGAGCACAAGAAAGATGTTGTCATCCTGCTTGATTCGATTACCCGTCTGGCGCGTGCTTACAACACCGTTATCCCATCATCAGGTAAAGTACTTACCGGTGGTGTTGATGCCAACGCCCTTCACCGTCCTAAGCGTTTCTTCGGTGCTGCACGTAACGTAGAAGAAGGCGGTAGTCTGACCATCATTGCAACAGCACTGGTTGATACCGGTTCTAAGATGGATGAAGTTATTTACGAAGAATTCAAGGGTACAGGTAACATGGAACTGCACCTGTCTCGTAAGATCGCTGAAAAGCGTGTCTTCCCGGCGATTGACTTCAACCGTTCTGGTACCCGTCGTGAAGAGCTACTGGCGAAGACTGACGAGCTGCAGAAAATGTGGATCTTGCGTAAGATTGTCCACCCAATGGGTGAAACGGACAGCATGGAATTTTTGATCGATAAGTTATCGATGACCAAGACCAACGATGAGTTCTTCAACGCGATGCGTCGCCAGTAGTCCTAATACTGAAGCGCCGTTCTGTCGAACGTCTCACAGTTTTGAAAAACGCCACATCTTGTGGCGTTTTTTATTTTTGATACACTGGTAATCGTAATTGATCGATGTTCAATTGCTAGCTTTGCTAGTCATTGCCCCTCATCGGTCGATATACTGTGTTTGTTATCAAATTGTGACAGCGGATCGGGATGATCCAGATAACCGACAACCCTTTAATCACCAAGGAGGTGACATGCGACTAGGAAGGTGCATGCTGATAGGCTTGCTGGCAACCTCATTGGTTGCGGCTAAGACCACTGCCCAGAGCGTTGAAGTCACGGAGCTGGAGGTCGAGCAGGTCCTGTCTTCCCAACAGGTTCACAATCAGGTGTCGTCTTTGCGCGCCTACTACAACCGCAGTGACTTTGATTCGCTGGAATCTCATCTGACCCAAATCCCTCCCTTGCAGCAGGAAGCCGTGCGCAGCCAGCTGATTGACCACGCAACTGCCTTTGGCGAGCTGGATCAGGCTAAAGCCGACTGGCTCGAAGCGCAGACGGCCCGTATGCCAGCATTTAACGTGGTTGAGCAGGGTGATGGTTATCTGGTGACCAAGTCGGCGTTCCATTACGGCGCGAAAGCACGCAGCCTAGTGATCCGCTGGCAACAGCAGCTGTTAGTTCAGCAGATGATCGAGCAGGCAGAGGGCGGCGAGCTGCAACTATCGCAATGGCTGACCGGTGATATCCATACCCAAACTACCCGGCGCGATATTTTTCTCGCCCAGTTGCCTGAATTATCCGAAATGGCTGTGGACGTGCTGGCCGAGCAATTTACGTCGGACAGCAAACTAGTTTGGTTGCCTGACAATGCTGTGATTGCGGCCGTGGCGGCTGCCTCTGGCGATGAGGGGGTCTACCATTTGTTGTGGCGGCGTCGCAGTGATCAATACAGTCTGGCCGAGCTTAACCGGTTGGCCGAATTGGCACCGCAGCCTACAGCCACCAAGCAGCTGATGGCGGCGACGATTAACCCGACATTGAAGCTTCAGGCTTATCGTGCCCTGATCACGCTTAAGCCTTTGCCTGTAGCGACCAGGGATTTTCTTAGTGACAAACTGAGCGAAGTCGATGATGGCGAACTGGTGGCGGCCGAGCTTGTCCGTAGTGGCTATCTTGACTGGCTCGAGCACCTGGCGTCAGTCAGCCGCAACCAGGTACTTCAGAATAATTTCCGCTCGGCAGTTGCCCAGCTCCCCTAGGCCGGATTTTCCGCTGTCCTAGGGTTAACAAGTCGTTATAATGTTTGATAATGATTATTTGTACCCGGTGTCTGTAACCAGCACCGGGCGCTGGTGTATTTAGGATAGGTAACCGCAAACCGATGAAGTTCAAGGATCTGCGAGAGTTTATTGACTATCTGGAACAGCAGGGCGAGCTCAAGCGTATCTCGCAGCCTGTCGACCCGGATCAGGAGATCACCGAAATTTGTGATCGTACCCTGCGTGCCGGCGGGCCGGCATTGTTGTTCGAAAATCCAGTTGGTTTTGACATGCCGGTACTGGCCAATTTGTTTGGTACTCCGGGCCGTGTTGCCATGGGGATGGGCCGAACCGAAGTCCGCGAGTTACGTGAGGTCGGCAAGTTACTGGCTTATCTGAAAGAACCTGAGCCGCCGAAGGGTTTCCGCGAAGCGCTGGATAAGCTCCCGGTGTTCCGGCAGGTATTGAATATGCCGGTTAAGCGGCTGCGCAGTGCCCCGTGTCAGGACATTGTCTGGCAGGGCGACGACGTCGATTTGGATAAAATTCCGGTGATGAGTTGCTGGCCTGATGATGTGGCACCGCTGCTTACCTGGGGGCTGACCATCACCAAAGGACCCAATAAAAAGCGCCAGAACCTCGGAATTTACCGTCAGCAGAAGATCGGTAAGAACAAGATCATCATGCGTTGGCTGGCCCACCGAGGTGGTGCTCTGGATTTGCGTGACTGGATGGACACCCACCCGGGTGAACGGTTCCCGGTGACGGTGGCCTTCGGCGCCGATCCGGCTACGATTCTTGGGGCGGTGACGCCGATCCCTGATACCTTGTCGGAGTACGCTTTTGCTGGCCTACTGCGCGGGCGTAAAAGCGAAGTGGTCAAGAGCCTGAGCAATGAGCTGGAAGTACCGGCCAGCGCTGAAATCGTGCTTGAAGGTTATATCGACCCGAACGAGTTTGCCGATGAAGGACCATACGGTGACCATACTGGTTACTACAACGAAGTTGAACGCCACCATGTGTTTACGATTACCCATGTGACCATGCGCAAAGATCCTATCTATCACAGCACCTATACCGGCCGTCCGCCTGACGAGCCAGCGGTACTCGGGGTAGCATTGAACGAAGTGTTCGTACCTATCTTGCAAAAGCAGTTCCCAGAGATTGTCGATTTTTACCTGCCGCCTGAAGGGTGTTCCTACCGCATGGCCGTGGTGTCGATGAAGAAGCAGTACCCAGGCCATGCCAAGCGGGTGATGATGGGAGTTTGGTCCTTCCTGCGCCAGTTTATGTACACCAAGTTCGTGATTGTGGTCGATGAAGACGTTGATACCCGTGATTGGGGGAGCGTGGTCGGTGCGATGACCCGAAATATGGATCCGGTACGCGATACCCTCCTGATCGATAACACGCCGATAGATTCGTTGGATTTTGCCTCTCCGGTGGTCGGTCTTGGCTCCAAGATGGGACTGGATGCGACCCGGAAGTGGGAAGCTGAAACCGCCAGTGCGATTGCTTATTCCCGTCCGCAAACCGAGTTGGATCACCTCACTCTGGAACAGGATATCAAGCAGCAGTTTGCTGACGTGATTGATTGCTATCTGCCGCAGACGGCCGAATGTGGCGGTATGGCCATTGTTACCATCAAGAAGGAAAAAGCCGGTCAGGCATTGCAAGTGATGGAGGGGATCTGGGCGCGTTTGTTTGAGCAAGCCGATATCAAGTTCATCATTGTCTGCGACGGGGATGTCGATGCCCGCGACTGGAATGATGTGATTTGGGCGATTACCACCCGGATGGATCCGAGCCGTGATACCCTGATGGTAAACTCAGTTAATGGGCTGGGAGCGAAGGTTGGCTTTGATGCTACCAATAAACTGGCGGGTGAGGCTGCTCGTGAATGGGGAACACCGATTACCAAGTCGGCTGAAGTGGTTGCCCGCATCGATGCCATCTGGGATGAACTGGGGATCCTGAGTTAGTCTTGTTAGTAAGTTCAGCCTGTAACCCAAGTACGTAAATAAAGTTTGATTAGCAAGGTCCGGCTGAAACCGGGCGCGAGAAAATAATATGTACCAAGTCCGCCTGCTGCCTCATGATGTAATGTTTACCATTGACGGTGAACAAACTGTTCTTGAGGCCGCGCTCAACGCAGGCATTGCTTTTCCCAACCGTTGTCAGGTCGGCGCCTGTGCCATGTGTATGTGCCGCAAACAGCAGGGGACGATCCGCTATCAGCTCGAGCCCATGCTCACCGAGAAGGAGCAGGCTGAAGGCTGGATATTTGCGTGTCAGGCAATGGCAAGCAGTGATTTGGTGCTCCAGCTAGATTAGAGGAAGAGAATGTCTATCAAATGCGAAGTAACATCCATTGAGCCGTTAGCCTGTAATACGTTTCGTATCCTGCTGCGCCCAGAGACAAAAATTGATTTCAAAGCGGGTCAGTACCTATTGGCTGTGATGGGTGAGAAGGACAAACGTCCGTTTTCTATCGCTAGCAGCCCGTGCCGTGAAGGCGAGCTGGAGCTGCATATTGGTGCTGCTGAGCACAACGCTTATGCTATCGAGGTGGTGGAGAGCATGAAAGCCGCACTTGCGGCAGGCACATCGATTGAGGTCGAAGCGCCGCACGGCGATGCGTGGGTGCGAGAAGACAGCGACAAGCCGTTGCTGCTGATTGCGGGTGGCACCGGTTTCTCCTATGTTCGCAGCATCTTGGACAACTGCCTGAGCCGCGGCGTCAGCCAGCCGATCTTTGTTTACTGGGGCGGTCGTGATGAATGCCAACTGTATGCGAATGATGAACTGAATGCACTGGCAGAACAGCACGGTAACCTGACGTATGTCCCTGTGGTAGAGACGGCACCCGCCGACTGGCAGGGTAAGGTAGGTAACGTATTGGAGGCGGTCAGCGATGATTTTGTCAGCTTGTCAGCCTATGATATCTACATCTGTGGCCGCTTCGAAATGGCGGGTGCGGCACGCGAGCAGTTTTCGGCCGAGAAAGGCGCCGAGCGCGAGCGCATGTTTGCCGACGCGTATTCGTTTATTTGACGAGAAGCTCGGCTCTTGGGTGAGTGGCTAAAGGCGATCGGAAGAGCAAGAGCTTGGCGGTTAGGCTGTATGAAACAAAATGCCAATAGCCAATAGATAAAACCAAAGGCGAACCCATAAGGTTCGCCTTTGTTGTATGTGACGTTGCTATCTCTATACCGTGTCTTAAGCCCTTGCCATTTCCACCTTGCGTTTGACCCAGGTTTCGTTGAACCAAAGCGAAGCAACAATGATGATCCCGCCGATAGCAAGGCGAAGGTAGTCGACATCGCGGTTCCAGATGACGAGATTGACGATAAGGCCCGCAGGAACCAAGGCATTGTTCATGATCGCCAATGCACCGGCATTGACCAACGTCGCCCCCTTGTTCCATAAGTAATAGCCAAGGCCCGAAGCCACCGTGCCCAAATAGATCAAGATACCCCACTGGGTATTGCTGGTTGGCAGTTGCTCGGTATTACCAAACAGCAGGAACATTGGCAGAGCGACACAAACAGCCCCGAGGTAGAACAGGCCAAACACCGTATGCTGCGGGATGTCTTGCTGTTCTTGCTCCATGAGGCGTTTGTAGCCCACTTGGCCGATGGCAAAGCTCAGGTTGGCCCCTTGGACAATGAGAAAGCCAGTGATGAAGTTCTCGTTGATCCCTTCGAACTTGATCACCGCCGCTCCCAGTACCGCTATCGCGGCAGTGGCCAAATACCAGATCGAAAACCGGCGGTGCAGCATGTCATAGATCAGGGTGACATAAATCGGGGTGAAAATGGTGAACAGCAATACTTCCGGTACGCTCAGGTAGAGGAAGGACTGGTAGTAAAAGCAGTACATGATCCCGAGCTGGAAGGCACCGACAGCCATGATTTTGAGCGCCAGCGAGAGATGGAGGTGTTTGCTTCGCAGGAAGGGCAAGAAGATCAAGGCAGCCAGGCTGACACGGGTGAGCACCGAGAACCAGGCGTCGACCTGACCAGCCAGGTAGACCCCGATCAGGCTAAAGGAAAAGGCCCAGAGCAGGGTAACAGCAGATAAATATCCCATAGTGTTTTTCAGGGGGTGATTGGTTGAATGATGGAGCAAGTGTAGCGAAAAAAAGAGGACGGAAATACAACCAAATTGTACGGTTAACGCCACGGGAGGGTGTTGCAACGGCTACAGGCTTGGTGATCTGACCAAGCCTGTAAGGCGTAATTAGGAAGGTTCACGCAACTATTTGAGAGGGATCATCAGCATGTCGACCGGGGAGCGGTTAATCAGCTGTTTGGCTGAGCTGAGGATTTTGCTCCAGAAGTCTTGGTGATGGCCGCAAACGACCAGCTCGATGTGCATATCGTCGATGGCGTGGCAGATCTCTTCGCTAAGGTCACCGCTGCCGACTAAGGTGTGGGACACCGGGTAGTTGGCCTTGTCGGCCAGTGCTTGAAGTTGTTTCTGGGCTTCGTCTGCCATGCGGTGCTGGGCATCGGACAGGTTGATATCAATCAGGCCGGTATAGAGCTCGGCGTAGTTGACGTCGATATGGATGAGCGACAATTTGGCGTCCAGTGCCTTGGCGAGCTCAGCTGCTTTGCTGACGATGACGTGGCTGTCGTCAGACAGATCGATAGCAACCAGAATATGTTTGTAAGCCATAGTTTTCACTCCTTGACTTAAGGGCTTTGCTTCATGCTAGCACCTAATTTAGGGAAAAAATATTACCGTGATCGCAACTTGTTCGGCCATTTTACGAAATAATTCTAGCAGTGGAATTACTTGAATTTTTGAAGTATTTCAATCTAATTCTCTAGATTGATAAAAAGTTGTCATAGATTCTTTGCCGCATTGCACGATGAGTTGCATTCTTACGTTGGCATTGTGACAATGGTGAAAACAGCGTATTCATACCACCCATTGAGATTGGTATACACTAAAATAGATAGGAGTAGTGCGATGTTAGCTCAAGCAATGGTTGATAAACTCAACGAGCAAATCAACTTAGAGTTCTTTTCTTCCAACCTATACCTGCAGATGAGTGCATGGTGTGAAGACAAGGGCTTTGATGGTGCGGCAGAGTTTTTGCGCAAGCATGCCGTTGAGGAAATGGAACATATGCAGCGATTGTTCACTTACGTTAGTGAAACAGGTGCAATGCCGATCCTTGGCTCCATTGAAGCGCCAAAGCATGAGTTTTCATCGTTGGGTGACGTGTTCCGAGAAACTTACGAACACGAGCAGCTGATCACCGATAAGATCAACAAGCTGGCGCATGTTGCGTTTACTACCCAAGACTACTCGACGTTTAACTTCTTGCAGTGGTATGTGGCAGAGCAACACGAAGAAGAAAAACTGTTCAAAGGCATTATCGATAAGATCGAGTTGGTTGGCGAAGACGGCAAAGCCTTGTTCTTCATTGACAAAGACCTAGCCGCAATGGCGAAAACTGGATCGACATCAATTATGGATTCACCAGCTGGCTAATAAATTCGAGGGGCAGTGATGCCCCCTCACCAAACTATGGCCAGCTGATCCGTCACGTTGTTCGGGGGCTATATTATGAGTGGTGACGCAATTGTACTCGCACTTTTTTTGGTCGCTGTGGTGAATGTGTCTCGCTATGTCAGTACCTTGCGTACTTTGCTAGCGGTCATGCGCGAATGCGACCCTCTTCTTTACCAGCAGGTCGACGGCCGTGGGTTTTTCTCATCCCAAGGCAATGTCACCAAGCAAATCCGGTTATTCCACTATATTCGGAGCCACCAATACCATAATCACCATGATCCGGTGTTTATGGATAAATGCTCGAAGGTGAGGCGGCTATTTATCCTCTCCAGTACTTATCTGATGATATTTTTAGTCTCTATTTTTGTGGTGGCATACCTCGGTATTTAATTCATTATTGATAAAACCAGCGCTATAAAGGACTGGCTACTATGGCCAACGATTAAATATGAAACTAAGTCAGCTAGCCTGTTTTTCTAGGTGGTTGTTATGAAGCGTATTTATCATTGGTGCATTGCAAAGTGGGGGAAACCAAGATTGGATACCCAACGTGGCTTGGTGTTGATGCTCTGTGCTTGCTTGCCGGGGCTTGGCTGTTGGTGACCCGACACCTGTGGACTGTTGCTGAATATTTGGACTTTATTGCTATTTCTATTCGTTGTGTAGGTGGGTAGAATAGCGCCGTTGATAAGGGATGCTGGCCAATTAAGGTTACCGCATCCCTTTTTTATTCGTTTTGCTTGGGTCGTTAACGGTAGAGATATGGCAGAAAAGTTCGATGTAGTAATTATTGGCGCAGGGGCTGCTGGCTTAATGTGTGCGGCCGAGGCGGGCAAGCGTGGACGCTCTGTGCTAGTTGTTGATCACGGCAAAAAACCGGGCCGTAAGATCCTGATCTCTGGCGGTGGCCGTTGTAACTTTACCAACTACGACGTGGTAGCTGGCAACTTCGTTTGCCGTAATCCGCACTTTGTGAAATCGGCTTTGTCCCAATACACCAACTGGGACTTTATCTCGATGATCGCCAAGCATGAGATCGCTTTCGAAGAGCGCGACCACGGCCAGCTATTCTGTGAAGAATCAGCAAAGGAGATTGTGGCCATGCTACTGGCCGAGTGTGACTTGCCGACGGTACAACAGCGCTATCAGGTCGATGTTCACGGTATTTCCAAAACCGAGGGTGGCTTTAGCCTCAAGCTCAATACCGATTTGGTGGAGTGTGAGTCGCTGGTGGTCGCCACCGGCGGCCTGTCGATGCCAAAACTGGGGGCTACCCCGTTTGGCTATCAGGTTGCCGATCAGTTTGGTTTGAAGATGGTGCCGACCACTGCAGGCTTAGTGCCGTTTACCCTGCATAAGGAAGACAAAGAAGCGTTTGCCGAACTATCGGGTATTGCTATCCCAGCGTTAGTCGAAGCCGAAGACGGTACGACTTTCCGTGAAAACCTACTGTTTACCCACCGTGGCCTGTCTGGGCCAGTCATTTTGCAGATCTCCTCCTACTGGACGCCGGGGCAAAAAGTCACGGTTGATTTGTTGCCGGATCTGGGCTTGGAAGAGACCTTGAATACCATGCGTGACAAGCACCCAAACCAGAGTCTGAAAAACTCGCTGTCCCGTTTGCTGCCAAAGCGCTTGATTGAAGTGTTGATCGAGCGTGGTGATCTGGTTGATAAGCCGCTCAAGCAATTCAACCCGAAAGAGATTACGGCGATGGCCAACTACTTCCATCAGTGGACGATTGCCCCGAATGGTACTGAAGGCTATCGAACTGCTGAGGTGACCTTGGGCGGCGTGGATACTGATGAACTGTCATCGAAAACCATGGAAGCTAAAAAAGTGCCGGGTCTGTATTTTGCCGGTGAGGTGATGGATGTCAGTGGTTGGCTGGGGGGATATAACTTCCAATGGGCGTGGAGCTCAGGTTTTGTTGCCGGTCAGCATGCTTAGGTGATACTGCGCGACAAATATCTTAAGCGCTATTTATGATTTGACCACAGCGGTGCATTTGCACCGCTGTGTTTTTTGGCTTGATGCTAGCGTCGATAATTTTTGTTTTAATGATTCCATCGATTGTTGGTTGTTAACCATTGATTTACCCAAGTCATACCATAATTTTACGACTGTAAGTTGGTGGTAAGTTTTTACTAAATTTACTAGCAACCTTCTCTGAAATGCCTATAATCCGCGCACTTTTTATGATTTCCCCATCTCTTAGCGGAGTAGAGCTTAAATGAATAAAATCGCATCAAAAGCGATCGTAATGACCCTTCTTGCGACGTCTCTTTCTGGTTGTATTGGTCAAATGGGCACCTCTCAGCTGGTCACCAAAGCGAACCTGAGTGCGGTGGATAACCGTTATGGTCGTGCTGGCCTGTTTGTACTGCTTAGCCCTATTTACGGTATTGCGGCGACGGCGGATCTCTTCATCTTCAACACCGTTGAATTCTGGACAGGCAAGAATCCAGTCACAGGTAAGTCACCAGCTGTAGCAGATACACCTGTTGATGCGATTTTCAAGGTTAATGACCAGCTAGACCCATCTCTGACTACAGTGCCATTGGCAAGTGTTCAGAACAGCGATATTGAAGCAGCAAGCTTCCGCCAGGTGGATGCGCGCACGCTGGAAATGAATGTGGTTTACCAAAGTGGTGAGCAGGCAGTGCTTCGCGGTGAGCGTGCCGGCGATGATGTGAACTTCTACCTTGATGGTGAATTTATTACAGCTGTCAGCGTGGCTGAGCTGAGCCAGTACGCGAACAACCAAGCGTAATCATCTGGCTGGTTGGATGGTAGAAAATCGGGAGCCATGGGCTCCCGGTTTTGTTTCTGGGTTTTCTTATCGTTGTATTTTAGGGTTGGGTGACCGGTTGTAGCCCTTGCCAGAGGATCTGGAATGCCCCTTGTTGGTATTGTGTCTGCTGACCCAGTTCAGGTTGCTCGATAAACAGCTGGGCTGTGCTCAGGAAGTGTTGGCGAAAAAAGCTGAGGACCAGCGGCACCGGTAAGGGAGCTAGCTGCCCTTGGCGTTGCGCTTGTTCGACCCTTTCACCAATGAAGCCCATGGTCGTTAGCATTAGATCTTGGTGGCGGCTTATAGGGTAGGCTGGGTCGTGGTTGAGCTGGAGCATCAGTTTGAGTTGGTTGGGATGGGTTACCGCCCACTCCAACGCTCGGCTCCATAGCTGCTGAAGTTGATCTTCTAATGCTGTGGTATCGGGCGGGGCGGATAATACCTGGGCCAAATCTTGCTTGGCCTCAAGGTACAGGGTATCTACCAAGTCTTGTTTGTTGGCAAAGTGGTGGAACAGGGTGCCAGTGGCGACCCCCGCCTTACGAGCAATGCTGGCGGTCGATGTTGCCTGTACCCCGTTGGCAACAAACAGGGCCAGTGCGTTATCAAGTAATTGCTGTCTTTTCATTGTGCTCCTGCTTGCACTGTATTTTTAGCGCATAAAGAAAGCCAACATCAGCTTTTGCCACCAGCGATTATAAGGGGGTTTGATCAGCCCTGTGGTGGAGAACTTATGCTGTTTCAGCACTGTTTTGGCCTTAGAGAAGGTAAGGAAGCCTTCTTTGCCGTGGTAATGCCCCATTCCGGACGGGCCAATACCTCCAAACGGGGCATCATCGGCCGCTACTTGCAACAGGGTTTCGTTGATTGCCATCCCGCCTGATATCGTTCCGTCACGGACCTGCTGTTGGGCGGCTGGATCCTGGCTCATTAAATACAGTGCCAGTGGGCGCGAACGTTGCTTAATAAAATCCATGGCATCGGCCAGCTTATTGTATTCAACAACTGGTAGCAGCGGGCCGAAAATTTCTTCCTGCATGACTGTTGCCTGCGCTGGAACATGGCTGAGCAGGTGGGGGACCAACCGGTGGTGAGCATCGCTGCGCGCTTTCTCGTGGCACGGAAAGACATTGGCCCCGAGCTGCTTGGCCTCGTCAAGCCACTGGCACAGACGTTGGTATTGGCGGTCGTTGATCACTGAGGCAAAATCCGGATTGTCCACCCCACCAGGATAATGGCGGTTGAATTGTTCGATAAAGCTGTCGATAAAGGCTTGGGCTTGCCCTTTGGGCACCAGAATATAGTCGGGGGCAACACAGATCTGCCCGGCATTCATGCATTTACCGAATAATGTTCGTTCTACTGCCAAGGCGATAGACATGTCTTGCGCGACAATGACCGGCGATTTTCCTCCCAACTCGAGGGTCACAGGTGTCAGGTTATCGGCAGCAGATCGCATTACATGGTGGCCGATAGCGGTAGAGCCGGTAAACAGCAGGTGGTCAAACGGCAGCTGGGTGAAGTGGGCTGCGGCATCAGCCTCGCCCTCGAACACCGCCACGTGATCGGACTGGAAGGTTTCCTCAATGAGAGTACGGAGCACCTGATTGGTGGCAGGGGTAAATTCGCTCAGTTTGATCATCGCCCGGTTGCCTGCGGCCAAAGCTGAAATCAACGGCCCGAGGCTGAGCATCACCGGGAAGTTCCACGGCACGACGATACCCACTACACCGACCGGTTGGTAGTGGACGGCGACCTTGGCGGGGAAGAGCATCAATCCGGCATGGCGTTTGGATGGTTTCATCCAGCCTTTGAGTTTTTTCAGGGTGTAGTTGATGTTATTGATGCAGGGGACAATATCGGCGACAAGGGAGTCTTGGCAGTGACGCTGGCCATAATCCTTGGCCAGAGCTTGGCAGAGCGTCTCCCGGTGCTGTTTGATGGCGCGCTTGAGGGCGGTTAGCTGGCTTTTACGTTCGTCAAGAGAAGGCATGGCTGCTTCTCTGAAGGCCTCTTGCTGGGCGGTAAGCGTGCGGTCCATGTCGGTGCAGTATGCTGGCTGGATCTGGGTATTCTCGGCCACAGTCATCGGTGGGTCTCCCTATCAATAAAACCGACTAGTCAGTCGGTTTTAGTATAGAAGACTTTCCCTGACGCGGCGCTGGAAATTCCCTTTATTATTTTTTGTGGCCACTTTTATCGGCGTGGAACACTTCAATAAAGGCATTAAAGTATTGTTGTAACTGCTCGGCATCTTGGTTGAAGCCTGTGGTTTCGAGCAAGGCGATCCCGGCTTCGCAGGTACACAGGTTGCCTGCTTGTTGATTACGGCGCAAGGCGTAAGCCGAATCGCCCTTTGGGGTGAACGCTATACGCGGCAAGCTAGCCAGCCACGGGCTGCGGCGGATCATCTTGCGCGCTTCCTGCCAGGTGGCATCGATCAGGATAAATAGTGCTGTTTTGCCGTCACTGGATTGGTATGGCACCGCAGGCATGTTGTCATCACCAGGGAACAGCAACCACGGTTGGTACTGGGGATCGGCTAGCATATCCAGCAGCGCTTGCGGAGGGGTGACTCGATCCCATATTTGGCGTAGGCAGTGGGGCAGGCTGCGCTCCATCAACTGGCCAGTGTTGGTGTCTTTGCCCATTTCCTTTGGGTGGGTGAGCAAGACAAAAGCATGCGAACAGGCCAGAGTCGGCTCGGCATCACAGATGCAATTGTGGTGAAAGCCGCAGCGTGGGCAGGGTGTGGTCATGATGGTCAGTCTGGCCTAAGGGTTATGCCACGGAGTGTGGCATAACCGAAAGGAAAAGTGGAAGGCTTCTTGCTTTAAGAGCGGTCTACTCTTGGATTGGACTGAGTTTGTCGAGGGTCAGGCCACTTTCGCCCAGATCATAGGTTTCACCGTTAATGACCTCTTGGCGGGTCGACAATTGGCCACCTTCACGGGTAAATAGCCTTTCACTGATCAATCGGCGGCCTTGATACTGGGCCATAGTGACTTTTATCTTGCCATTGCCGGCTTGTTGCCAGAAGCCCTTCTCGCTCAGCCCCGGCTGTCCATCACTGTAGCTGTACGCGGTGACCGCCGAGTGATCCGGCAGCAGGTTTAGTGTGGTTGTCAGGACTGTGACACCCAAATCGCTGTGGCCCTGATATTGGCCGACCCAATGCTGGGTAACATCGGTGGCTCCGAGTGTGGCGCAACCGGTATATTCCGTGCCTTGCCATATCAGCGTCGACTGCCAGCCATAAAGGGCATCGCTCATGGTGTCGTTGCACTGGGCCTGAGTCATGGTCAGGGTGAAGTCTCTCCCCTTGTAAGTTTGCTGCCCTGAGCGGATATCGCGGCTGGAAATCGCCTGCTGCTGGGTCGGGTAGCTGATCCGGCTGAGAGAAACGGTGTCCTCGGCGATTTCGACAGTCCAGCCTGGTTCATTGCCAAATGCCCGTGTCTTACGTGGCGGTTGCTGGCAGGCCTGATTCATCTCGCTGGCCAGTAAATTGATTTGTTTGACGTTGAAACGGGCATTGTAGCTGGCGGCAAATCCCTCTTCCGGTGCCGGTTCGAGATAACCGATAAACTCGCCGTACATCGGCTCGTATCCGCGTGGTGCGACCGCATTAGCGGCAGGCAGATCACCGGCTGGCAGATGCAGCCAATACTGTTGATTGCTACCACATGGCTGGATGCTGCGGCTTTCGTGGCCGAAGACGACCTGACCGCGCAGCATAAAAGCCTGTACCTTGCCGCTACTGGTGGACACGTCAGGGGTGGTTAGCGCTTCTTCTTCTGGCGTTGGACCGGTGGCAGGATCACTGGCACAGCCTGCTAGCAGCAGGGCGGCGGCTATTGGTACCAGGGGCAGTTGTCGGCATATCATCGGGATCCCTCGTTGTGATAGGCTGGGTATAAAGTCAGTTATACCAGATAAATAAAAGAGTATCAGAATGGCGTATTGGTTATTCAAGACAGAGCCGGACACCTTTTCGATAGACACGCTCAAGCAGCAAAAAGTTTCCTGCTGGGAAGGTGTCAGGAACTATCAGGCGCGAAATATGATGCGTGATGCTATAAAGCTAGGGGATCAGGTGTTGATTTACCATTCTTCCTGCAAGGATGTCGGTGTGGTGGGGATTGCCGAGGTGGTGCGCGAAGCCTATCCAGACCATTTCCAGTTTGATCCTGAGGGGCCGTATTTCGACCCGAAATCCGCCCCGGACAATCCGCGCTGGATCATGGTGGATATCGAATATCGCCGTCACTTGCGTCTTGTGTCATTGAAGCGGATGAAAGCCAATCCCGCTTTGTCTGAGATGCCGCTGGTCAAGCGGGGCAATCGCCTCAGTATCATGCCCGTTAGCGAAGACCAATGGCATGAAATCCTGCAGATGACCGGGCAGTTTTAACACCGCGGCACAAAAGGAAGCAGCTCAACTGCTTCCTGATCGTTTTTCCGCTGTGGGCCTTACTTAAGAAAACGTTCACTGAGGTAGTGGGCCACTGCCTCATCGCTGCAGTCGCCGATCATCTCGTTGTCGGGCAGGGCTGCCTTGACCTTGGCATGGGAAGTACCCATTACTAAGCCCTTGCCAGCCATGGTTAGCATCTCGACATCGTTCATCCCGTCACCGAAGGCAATACAATCAGCCAACGCATAGCCCTTTTCTTTGGCAACGGCTTCCAGAGCATGGCCTTTGGATACACCTGTATCCATGACTTCAAGACACCACGGGGTCGAAAAGGCGACATTGGCCTGGTTGCCAAACTCGGCGTTGATTTTATTTTCCCACTCCACCAACTTGTCATGATCGCGGTCGTCGCGGGTGAAGAAAAGCTTGGCCACGCCTTCTAGCGGTGGGTTCTCGACATCAAACAGCTGGTAGCTGAAGCTATCATGGAACTCGCGTAGGGTTGGATCTTCCTGGTTCAGCAGCCAATCATCGTTGCGGTAGATATGGATTCTCAGCTCCGGATCCTGTTTGGTCATCGCAATGATGCCGGTAATGACCTCGGGTTGGACATCCTGCTTGAAGATCACTTCGTTCTTGCAGTTGTGTACCCGGGCGCCGTTGGAGGTGATCATGTAAGCCGGGATCCCCAATTGCTCGCGCAGCCCCGCTACATCAATGTGGTGACGGCCGGTGGCGAAGATGAAGTCTTTACCCTGGTGGTGAAGCTGGTTGAGGGTATCTTTAGTAAATGGGGCAATCTTATGGTCTGGTGTTAGCAGAGTGCCATCCAGATCCGATGCAATAATTTGGTACATGAAACCTCTCGCGGTAGAAACAGAGGCCCAACGCCGAAGCACTGGGGGAACAGTGCAATATTAAACCAGTTCCCCCAAGAGAAAGGAGGCTATTTTATCCGTTGGGTATTTCCGCTTTCCGGAAATGCTCCAGGGCAGAGATCAGCGCCGGACTGCGGTAGGTATCGGTCTCGAACAGCAGCTCGTGGCGAGCGCCTTCAATAACCTTGAACTGGCAGTCACGGTTGGCTTGCACCATGGCCTGATGAAACTGTTGCTGGGCGGCATTATCGATGATGGTATCTTCGCTGGCCTGTAGCAGTAGGATCGGGGTGGAAATGCTGCCCGCCTCGCTGATGCAGCGCTTGGCCGCCGCCAAACCTTGCCACACCCAACGGGCGCTCGGGCCACCGACTTTCAGTTCCGGCTTGTGCTCGTAGAGATCTCGAAACCACTGGTAGCGAACCTTGCTCTGGGTCAACGGGTTGTTGCTAAAGGGTTTGGGGTAATAGGGAACCTGTCCCGGCGCATAGCTTGGCTGGCCCTGCAGCTGTTCCATCGCCCGGGCAAGGGGCGAGGCAATAGGGCGCATCCACTTGTTGATGTTGATGCCGTGCATCGGAGCGCTGAGTACTGCCCGCTCAATAGAACCGGGATGGCGGGCCAGATACAGGCTGGTAATTGTTCCCCCCATCGAGTGGCCGAGCATAAATAGCTGTTGGTAGCCTTTGGGCTTGACCACTGACTCGATGAAGGTGTCTAAATCGTTAACATAGTCATCGAAGTGGCCGACATGGCCCAACTCGGTATCTTCGGCTATTCGGTCGGAGACGCCTTGGCCCCTATGGTCAAGGGCAAAAATATCGTAGCCCTGGCGAACGAGGTCATAAAAAAGCTCTTGGTATTTCCAGTAGCTTTCAACCCGGCCGTTAACCACAATAATGGCTTTATCTGGATTGTTGCCGGTCAAGGCGACCCAGCCAATATTGGTGTGGTTGCTTCCCTGGAACATGCCCTCTTGACGCTGTTGCCACAGGTTGGCGACGGGCCCGGCCATGGTCTCTTCAAAGCAGCTTTCTTGGGATAGATCAAAAAAAGAGGGGGGCTGGACAGTCATTTATCATCTCGGTTAACAGCATCTGGGCCAAGTATAACCCAATGCCATACAAGATGTTGCCATAAGGCGCTACAGCTTTGGGGGGGATTAGATCCCCCCACTTCCGCCCGTACGCTTACTGCCGTACAAATTGGCTCAGAGCCTTCACCGTTTCGGTTAGAGCTGGATTTAGTGTCTTGTTGGCCGGGTAACATAACCCGAGCCGGCGAAACATCCGTGGCCCATCAAGCGGGACGGTGACCAGCTCCTTGGCGGTCTCCAGCACCCCGGTTGGTAGGAAGGAAATGCCAAGGCCGGCCTGTACCAGATGCATCACTTGAGTTTTATGCTCGGCCTTGGCAACCAGATTGACCGCCAGCCCGTCGCAGGCTAGTAGGCCGATAGTTTGCTGGTGGGCTTCGCACGGCGGGCATTCGATAAAATCATGCTGGTGGAGCTGTTCCGGTTTGACCTTGTCCAGTTTGGCCAGCGGATGGGATGGCAGCATGCACAGAACATAATCCTCCTCCCACAGCGGCAGAAAAATCTCACCGTTTTGTTTGAACATATCGAGCGTCAGGCGCGCATCCGCGGGCACATCATGATCTACCAATTCTAATAGTACATTCGGAATATGTTCATTGAGGCAGCGGAAAACCCTGGCAAGGGCGGCTTGGCTCAGGTCGGGGAAATTGGCTAACTTGAGTGGCAGGCACTCAGTGCGCTGCTGGAACAACACCGGTAGACGATTGACGTCCCCGAGCAACCTGACGGCCAGTGGATAAAGGTAATGGGCCTCGTCGGTCAGGTTGACCCCTTTCTTGTGACGCTCGAACAAGGTGGTATTGAGCTCAGCTTCTAGCTGTTTGATGGCGTTGGATATCGATGGCTGGGAGACAAAGCAGCGCTCGGCAGCGAGGGTGATGTTCTTCTCTTCGTAGACGGTGACAAAAAAGCGCAGGAGGCGGAGATCCATGGGAGTGCTCAAGCTGGCAAGTGATGGAGCTTATGATAGCAAAGCGCCTTGAAAAATAACGCTATTGAGGATGTGAGTGTGGGGCTGAAAATACAAAGCCGGGCATAAGCCCGGCTTTGGTAACAGAGTGTCGTGTTAGCCTACGCTGTAGTAGGTCGCAGCGCCTGGACCAACAGGCACACCGAATACGAATACCCATACGTAGAACATCAGGCTCCAGCCAACGATGAAGACGAGTGAGTAAGGCAGCATGGTGGAGATCAGCGTACCTAGGCCTAGGTTCTTCTTGTAGCGAGTTGCTACCGCTAGGATCATACCAAAGTAGCTCATCATCGGCGTGATAATGTTGGTCACCGAGTCACCGATACGGTAAGCCGCCTGAATGGTTTCCGGTGCATAGCCAACCAGCATTAGCATAGGGACAAAGATCGGTGCCGTTACCGCCCACTGTGCCGATGCCGAACCTAGCATTAGGTTGATGAAGCCACACATCAGGATGAAGGCAAAGAACAGTGCTGGGCCAGTCAGACCGATTGACTGCAGGAAGTCAGCACCGCCAACGGCGAACACCTGTCCGAAGTTAGTCCAGCTAAAGAAAGCCACGAACTGAGCGGCGAAGAACACCAGTACGATGTACATGCCCATTGAAGACATGGATTTTGACATCGCATCAATCACATCGCGGTCATTCTTCATGGTGCCGACAACTTTACCGTAGACAAAGCCAGGAACAGCGAAGAAAACGAAGATGAAGGCGACGATACCTTTCAAGAACGGTGAACCTGCAACCATGCCCGTTTCAGGGTGACGCAAGATACCATTTTCCGGCACGATGGTCAGTGCTAGCATGCCTGCCACAACAAGAGCGGCAAGACCTGCCATTTTCAGGCCTTTCTTCTCAAGAGCGGTGATTTTGCCAAGCTTGTCGCTACCGAGATCTTCACTGGCTTCTTCCGGGTTGTATTTACCCAGTTTCGGTTCAACAATCTTTTCGGTAACAAACGCACCCATGATGGTGATAGCAAAGGTTGATGCAAACATGAAGTACCAGTTAGCCTCAGGGCCAACAGAGTAGTTCGGATCGATCATTTGTGCTGCTGTCTGGGTAATGCCCGATAGCAACGGGTCAACCGTACCAAGCAGAAGGTTAGCACTGTAGCCACCAGATACACCGGCAAACGCCGCAGCTAGACCTGCTAGCGGGTGGCGGCCCAGAGAGTGGAATAGCATAGCTGCTAGCGGTACCAGTACCACGTAGCCTAGCTCAGACGCTGTGTTTGAAATGATACCGGCGAAAATAACCACGAAGGTTACCATGCGCTTTGATGCGCCCATAACCAAACCACGCATAGCTGATGACAGCATGCCTGAGTGCTCGGCAATCGCCACACCCAACATAGCGACCAGTACGGTACCTAGAGGGGCAAAACCGGTGAAGTTGGTTACCAAGTTAGCAACGATTCGTTGTAGGCCTTCTGCATTGAATAGGCTTACAACATGAATCATCCCGTCAGCAGCCCGGCCCGCTGCGCCTTCTGGGCGTGGGTCGACGACAGAGACGCCGAAGTAGCCGGCAATACCGGATAGCACCAGAATAGCCACACAGAAAAGGGCAAAAAGGGTAATTGGGTGTGGTAGCAGGTTGCCTAGCCACTCGACGGTATCTAGAAAACGGGTAAATAACGTTTTCTTCGGTTGTTGTTGTGTTTGCGGTGAAGCAGATGAATGCATCACGACCTCCATTTATCGTTTTAATCCCATCAATGGGTACATCTTTTGTCGCGTGGAAGGTTACGCCATTGTTAACGTCACAAACAAGATATAATTGTGTCAAAATATGTCGATTGCTTATTTTTTGTCTGGTTATTGTTAATTTTTGGTTTTTTTGTGCTGTTTGTGTGATGGTTATTCCGTTTGTTAGTGTTGATTTTTATGAAATAGGTTGTCCATTTTTGGTTTGTTAACCTTTGCTCAATAACCGGATATCAATTGATTAGAAATAGCAGCCCGAAAAAGCCGTGCTTATATTCACAAAAAGGGTAATTTTCCTCCAATTAAATTCGCCTGGTAGCATTATATTAACGGCCGGTTATCATTTTTAGTGGGGCACAGATTGGAAGTAAGGGTATCCATAGCTAAAACTTATGATAAGCAGAGGTAATCGATATTTTTCACTAAGGGATTAGACCGTTATAGTAGCGCCCATCTGCTGGTGGCCACTGGTAATATCCTGGCGGGAAAACGCCCGGGGTGATTGTCTCTTTCTATATAAGGTGAAACTATGTCTAAGTCTCTCGTTGTGATCACTGGCGCAAGTTCTGGTATTGGTGAGGCGACAGCCAGAACATTATCAGCACAAGGTCACCCTCTATTATTGCTGGCTCGTCGTATTGATCGAATGACGGCGTTGAGGCTGCCAAATACCCTTTGCCGCCAAGTGGATGTAACCGATGCCCCGGCATTTTCTGCGGCAATAGAGGAAGCGGAAGCTCAGTTCGGCCCGGTGGATTGTCTGATCAATAATGCTGGAATGATGTTGCTTGGCCTTGCCCATGAGCAAGATCCCGCTGAATGGAAAACGATGTTTGATGTTAACGTGCTGGGCCTGCTAAACGGTATTCATGCGGTGCTGGCCAAGATGAAAGCACGCCAGGGCGGGACCGTGATCAATATCAGCTCGGTGGCTGGTCGCAAGACGTTCCCTAACCATGCCGCTTATTGTGGTACCAAGTTCGCGGTTCATGCAATTACTGAAAATATTCGTGAAGAAGTGGCTGACGACAACGTGCGCTTTATTACGATTGCTCCTGGCGCGGTGGACACCGAACTGCTAAGCCACACTACCAGTGATGCGATTAAAGCGGGCTATGAAGAGTGGAAAGACGGGATGGGGGGAGTCATTGCGCCGCAGGATATTGCCAATGCCATTAATTATGCTTATCAGCAGCCGCAGCATCTGTGTATTCGTGAAATCGTGTTGGCTGCGACTCGTCAACAGCCATAAGGGTTAGCAGAGATGTGTTTATTCTGAATGTCAGTGTTGGGTGATTTTGTCTGCAAATCCACGCCTATTCAGTTACTTAATATTAATCGCCTGCTATATTCAAAAGGGTATCCCAACGGGATACCCTTTTTAGTTTGTGCAGTGAGGGGGCTGGGGTGAGGGAGAAGGTTCGTTTTTTTGATGTGTTGCGCTGTGTCGCCGCTGTCGCGGTGGTAGTCATACACGTACTGGGCCCTTATCGAGATCAGTTTGGAGTGATGCCCGATAGCGGTTGGGTAACCGCGACCACTTTTAATAGTTTCAGCCGCTGGGCAGTACCCATCTTTATTATGATCACTGGCGCCTTGATGTTGACTGACACCCGGCCGTTTGAACTTGGCTATTATGTCCGCCGTCGACTCGGTAAGGTATTGCTGCCTTTTCTGGTATGGTCGGTGTTTTATGCTTGGTTATCAGGCGTGTCGCCTGCGGGGTTTAATGGTGATGTGGCGCTCGAAACGTTAAAGGCACTGCCGGTACATGAAACCTACTACCACCTTGGGTTTTTCTATTACTTTATCCCGCTCTATTTCGTTGTGCCTTTCCTGCGCCACTTTGTCCAGCATTACGACAGGCAGACGACACTGGCCCTGACCTGGGTATGGCTGGCTCTGACAACCTCGTTCCTGTTCAAAATTGATGGCCCTTGGAACCATGAGCTGGTTTTGTATAGTGGTTACTTACTGTTTGGCTACTGCGTGTATCAGCTGCGTTGGCCGAGCTTGAAGTGGCTACTGCCTCTGGGTATCGTAGCGCTGCTGCTAACCGATGCCATGGTGTTGAGCAATAGTTTTGCTGCCGGGGAATACCAGGTTGGCCGCTGGATGTCTTACAAAACACTCAATACCGCGCTTATCGCCGCAATGATTTTTGCGCTGGGCAGGTATGTGGCAGATAAGATCAGCGAAGGCTGGCTTGATAAGCTGGCCTTTATGAGCCGCTATAGCCTTGGGATCTATTTACTTCACCCTATCTTTTTATGGCCAGTAAGGGCGTATGACTGGTACTTCCTGCCACCGGTGCTGATGATCCCGTTCTGGACGGTGATCATCACGGCATTGGCCCTTGCTGCCAGCTGGCTATTGGGAAAAAGCCCTAAAACCGCTTGGTTAGTGCCTTGAGTTTGAGGCCAAAAAGCTCACTCATCCCGGTGTCGAGCAAAGTGGCGGAATGTGACGCCTTGGTAGGTCATGATTCCCTTATCTCCTGGGTTAAGGGCATGGAAATAATGGATACCCACCATAAACTCACGTTTTGGCCCGCCTTTTGTCGGCTGCACATAAATCCAGTATTCCTCGTCGTCCTCCCCCTGGCGAGCACCAATAACCGGTGAGCTTTGCTTGTCGAGGATCTGGACTTCGGCTTGCTTTTCCGGGGCATTCTCACCCACGGTGTGTTGGCGGTAGACTCGGATGAAGCAAAATATAGCAATGGCTAGCAGAGCTAGGATGATAATGGGAACGCTGGTTGGCATAGGACTTCCTTGTTGTACGCAACGAGAACTCATTATTGGGCAAGTCTTGATTACTGGATATGATCAGTCGTAAAAAGCGTGATCGCTGCAAGTATGGTTTTAATGGATATACGACCCAGTCCTGCAAGTATTCCTTGGTGGTATCTGCGCTCTCTGGGAGACGCAGTACTTTGCTTTAGTGCAAAGTCGAGGTAAGTTAGTAGAAAGAGTGAGCAAGGAAGAGATTAGATGGCAAACATTGAGTTAGTGGTAACACGTTCAAGGCGGATTGAAAGCCTATTGCGTGAGCATTACCATGCTGAGGGCAAGGGCTTGCACCAGCTGATCACTAGTTGTGAAGAACGCCTGCCACACGAAATTATTCCAAAGTTACGTTTTATAGCTTCTGTCCGTAACAAAACCGTGCATGAAGAAGGGTATAAACTCGACGACAAGAAAGGGTTTATTGCTGCTTGTAATGCCTGCGAAAAGGAACTTACCCCGCGAAGTGGCCGTTTTGTCTGGACGGCAGCTGTATTATTGGTTGTTGGGGTGACTGCGCTGGCAATATGGTTCTATTCCCTTCATTGGCACCGGATCGATTTGACCCCTTAACGGGTGGTAAGGTCAACAGTCTGTGGTATAGACTTCTCTGGCGAATGGAATTTATTGGATAAAACAAAAAAGGTGCCGAAAGGCACCTTTTTTTTGAATTTTTTTTGCTTAATAAATCACTGGCAGCGTCATTAATCCGACAACCACTGCGATCATCATAAGGCCTTGTTTTTGTGAAGGTGTGAACATGCAGAGGCTCCTTGTAGCTGCTGAGTTGATGTTGTAAATAAGAATAGCACTTATTTTATGCTTTTATCAAGCTGAATTGTCATATTGTTGTCATAAAAATAATTTATGGAGGCTGGTTTGAGCCTTGTATGGTTAAGTGAACTGTGTTTTTTGGCGTGGTTGAAAATTGTTCTGATTGAGGTGGTTGATGGCTTGTTGTTTTTAATCTATTGGTTTTTATGTTTTTTTTATTGTGTAGTGGTTGTTTTTTTATTGTGATTTTTTGGTTTTTGTATTTTTGCTTTAAAATTGGCGTCAAGCGTCCTTGCTGATCGAAAGTGGTATTAATTGCTGTCTTTCAACTTGTCGATTAGTCACTTTTAACGAGCTATAAGCTTTTGAAGTGCATATTTGCGTTGGTTTTATGTATTTGCCTTAAGTGATTAGCGCTAAGTACTGTTTTTGACTGGGGCGTGGTTAAATTACGGTAAAGATATTTTTTTGTCTTTTATCTTTTTGTATTTTAGGGCTTTTAACTGTTGTTCTGGAGGGGGTACTCGGTGTTTTGGCTTTGCTTTTGAGTGTGCTGACTAGTGCTATAGACAAAAAAGAAGGTTTAAGCCATGCCAAACGTTTGCTATTTCGTTTTTCTAATCGGTGATATCAAGATGTTCATAGAAGATCCGCTGAGTTGATGATAAATATGATTCGCCGCTAGTTATTGACCTTCCTTGCTAGACAATCGCCTGTTAGATCCTAAACTGTGCTAGCCACTGAGTGCTCAGCATTTTGCCCTGTGCAATTCCATAATAATAACGGTGAAACTATGTGGGTTTGGTTAGCCATTTCTCTTTCTGCTCTTCTACACATCACAGCCGCGTACCATGGTCCCCGCTGGCAATTTTATCTATTCAAGCCTGTTACTTTGCTAATGTTGCTTGTCGTCGCGTGGCCGGCTGGTGATGGCGGGATCTATCACTTGGCTATCTTGTTGGGGCTGGTATTGTCTGTTGTGGGCGATGTTTTTCTTATGTGGCCCAAAGATCGGTTTATCCCCGGCTTGGTGGCCTTCGCCCTGGCGCATATCAGTTATTCTGTGGCGTTCTGGTCCCAGCTTGGTAGCCAGATTGTTTGGTGGCTGCCTGCTATGCTGGCTGCCGCCGGTGTGATTGTTTTCCTGTTGTTACTGCCCTCGCTGGGAAAGATGCTGATACCGGTTGCTGTCTATATTGCCGTTATCTCCCAAATGGCCTGGGCGGCCGGTGAATTTTGGCTAACCACAGCAACAACGCCGGCACTGTTGGCTTTTGTTGGGGCGGCAATCTTTATGTTTTCCGATCTCTGTTTGGCGATTGATCGCTTTCGTGGGCCGTTTAAAGCGGCAACCTCAATGATCATGACCAGCTATTTTCTTGCCCAGTCGTTATTTGTTGCCACCTTGCTGGCCGTGTAGTGACTGATAAATGAAACTATTCCAGCCATTAGCCTGTCTGTAGATCATACTGGTAGCAGGCAACAGGTATGGGGAAGGCTATGTCAGAAGTGTGGTGTAAAATCTACGATGCCGGTAACGCCCTTGAAGCGCATAGCCTTAAGGGGATGCTGGAAGCCAGGCAAATTGAGGTTCAGCTCAGCGGCGAGGGGCTAGGTGCCGCCGCCGGTGAGCTGCCAGCCAATGTGGTAGAAGTCGGCTTATGGGTAAAAGCGTCTCAGCAATCCAGTGCCCAGTTATTGTTAGAGCAGTATGAACATGCCGATCCGTCGGGGTGGTTCTGCCCGGTTTGTGGGGAGGCCAATGGCAGCCAGTTCGAATTGTGTTGGCAGTGCGGGCAGGACAGGTTGGCGGAGCTATAAACATACATATAAAATGCATTAATTTGTTTTTGGTCAAATATTCCGCTGCAGGTGGCCGTTACAATGGTGAAATTGTGCGGTGAAGAGAATACTTACGATGAGTGATAATCAAGTTCATGCCCATAACCTGTTGAATATGTTATTGGCCGCTGAAACCCCATATACCTTTGCTAGCCTGAAGCAGGCGATTGTTGCTGAATATGGCGAAGATGTGCGTTTCTATACGTGCAGCCAGCAAGACCTGACATTTGATGCTTTGATGACTTTCCTATTAGATCGTCGTAAGGTGCTACAGGACGGCGAGTATGTCGCGGCAAACCGTGAACGGATGTGCAACCACTAGTTCTGTTTTTAGTTGGCTAGCGCCCGCTAGCCGCTTTGATACATGGGTGGTAAAAATATCGCCACCCTGCTGATGCTTTGTTATACTCCTCCGCCTCTGATTGGCTTTCTGGCTGATCGTTCTTAATTCTTAATACTTCTTTTACTTTTTCTCTATCTGAGGTCTGCTCTGTGGAAATTATTTCTGCGGCGGTCATGCTATTTCTGATCATGGATCCGCTCGGCAATTTGCCGGTTATGTTGTCTATCTTGCGGCATATTGAGCCTAAGCGTCGTCGCTTTATTATGGTTAGGGAGCTGTTGATTGCTTTGGTGATCTTGCTGTTGTTCCTGTTCGGTGGCCAGAAAATGCTGAACTTCCTGCATGTCTCGACAGAGACCGTCAGCATCTCCGGCGGTATCATTTTATTCTTGATAGCGATTAGGATGATTTTCCCACAGCCCGGTGGGGTAACTGGACTTGCCGCGGGTGAAGAGCCATTTATTGTGCCGATGGCGATCCCGATGATTGCCGGACCGTCAGTGCTGGCATCGCTGCTGTTGTTATCGAATCAGGATCCAGGCCGTACTACGGATTGGGTGATTGCCGTGTTGTTGGCGTGGGGAGCATCATTTGTGATTTTGATGTTCTATGAAGTGTTCAACCGCTTACTTGGCGAGAAGGGACTCAAGGCCGTTGAGCGCTTGATGGGGTTGTTATTGATCATGATATCGACCCAGATGTTCCTGGATGGGATCCGAAAATTTTTCATGATGTCTTAATGGAAAAAGAGCGAGGTTATTAATCTCGCTCTTTTTTTTCAATTTTTGCTGGTTTTACATCATATGCTTGCGTCGGATATCAAGCAGGGCAAAAATGCCGAAGATCAATATTGACCACTTTTCCCAGCGGGTCATGGTAATTTTGTCACCGAAAGCACCGATGAAAATCAGCATTTGCAGGCCATGCATCATGAACAAGAACCCGGTCATGATATAGAGTGCCATTGCTGCGACCCCTGGAAACGGGTGAAAAATGTTGATTAGCAAAATCAGCCAGACAAAGCCGATCGCCGCTTTAGCAAGTAAAATCAGTGCTTTCATGCTCCCTCTCTTTCGAATAAGCGGTAACAGACCTGTCCCGCTGTTTTTTCCCTGTGAAGTTGCCAGTGGGCTGGCGTCACTGGTTCTCCGAATTCTTTTTCTGCTTCAATGTAAATAACGGCATGGGGCGATAGCCAGTTATTTAGTTCAAGCAGAGCTATCGCTTCATCAAGCAGGCCTTTGCGAAAAGGAGGGTCGATAAACACCACATCATGCGGGGTGCCAGACTGCTTTAAGAACGCCAGGCTGTCGGTATTGAGTACCTTGGCGTTGTCGGCATCGAGCGTTGCTCGGTTTTTTTCTAGCTGTTCAGCGGCTTTTTTGTCGAGCTCTAGCATGGTGACATGGCTAGCTCCTCGGGAAAGGGCCTCAAAGCTTAAACTGCCGCTGCCGGTGAACAGGTCAAGGCAGCGGGACTCAATAATGTCTTGCGCCAACCAGTTGAAAACGGTCTCTTTGACTCGATCTGTGGTCGGGCGAAGGCCTTCAACGTCGTGAACGGGCAGTTTACGCCCGCGCCAGCGCCCGCTGATGATCCTTACGAACCCGTCACGGCCACTGTTTGGCGTATTTTGCCCTGATTGTTGTCTGCGTCTTGTCATAGATTTCTTCGACCGTTTAGAAAATGATAGTATACCTAAACCCCTCGGCAGTATGCGAAAACAAGCATGCCGAAATTATGCCGCTGAGGGAATACACCTGTGTTTAGGCCGCAAATTGTACCAATCAAGCTCTAGGATTTGCCAATGGCAGAAAAAAAGAAACGCGGATTATTTTCGTGGTTGGGTTTTGGCTCTGAGGAGCAAACCGAACAAAATCAAGAACAATCAACTGTTTCAGCTGAAGCTGACGCGGTAAAAGAACAATCGAATGAACAGCTAGATGTTGAGGCCGCAGCGAAAGCAGCGGCGGACGCCGAAGCCGAGGCGGCAGTGAAAGCAGCGGCGGACGCCGAAGTCGAAGCGGCAGCGAAAGCAGCGGCGGACGCCGAAGCCGAGGCGGCAGCGAAAGCAGCGGCGGACGCCGAAGCCGAGGCGGCAGCGAAAGCAGCGGCGGACGCCAAAGCCGAAGCGGCAGCGAAAGCAGCGGCGGACGCCGAAGCCGAAGCGGCAGCGAAAGCAGCGGCAGAAGCCGAAGCCGAAGCTCAAGTGACTGCTGAGGAAGAAGCCAAGGCACAAGAAACCCGGTTGCAAGAAAATCAGTTACAAGATGCTGAGGCCCTGCAAGAAAAACCGAAGAGCGAAGGCTTCTTCGCCCGCTTGATGCGTGGCCTGAAGAAAACTAAGAGTAATTTCGGCTCGGGCTTTGCCAGCTTGTTCCGTGGCAAGAAAATTGACGATGATTTGTTCGAGGAGCTGGAAGAGCAGCTGCTGATGGCTGATGTCGGTATGGACACGACGCTTAAGATCATCGAAAACCTGACCGAAAAAGCTGATCGCAAATCATTGAAAGATGGTGATGCCCTGTATGGCCTGCTGAAAGAAGAGTTGGCCGACATGCTGGCCAAGGTCGAGCAGCCGTTGCTAATTGATGATGCTAAGAAGCCCTATGTGATCTTGATGGTTGGGGTGAACGGTGTCGGTAAGACCACTACCATAGGTAAACTGGCCAAGCAGTTCCAGAGTCAGGGTAAATCAGTGATGCTGGCCGCCGGTGATACCTTCCGTGCCGCGGCGGTTGAACAGCTGCAAGTTTGGGGTGAGCGTAACAATGTCCCCGTTGTTGCCCAGCACACTGGGGCTGACAGTGCCTCGGTGATTTACGATGCAATCGAGTCGGCCAAGGCGAAAAACGTTGACGTGGTGATCGCCGATACTGCCGGACGCCTGCAAAACAAAGGCAACCTGATGGAAGAATTACGCAAGATTGTCCGCGTGATGAAGAAGGTTGACGTGCATGCGCCGCATGAAATTATGCTAACCGTCGACGCCGGTACTGGACAGAATGCGATCAGCCAGGCCAAGTTGTTCAGCGAGGTGGCACCGGTGACCGGTATTACCCTGACCAAACTGGACGGCACCGCTAAAGGTGGTGTGATCTTTGCGATTGCCGATCAGTTCAATATTCCAATCCGCTACATCGGTATCGGTGAAGGGATCGAGGATTTACGCCCGTTTGCGGCGGATGAATTTATCGAAGCGCTGTTTAGTGACGAGGATTAAAGTGTGATTCGGTTTCAGCAGGTAAGTAAGGCTTATCGGGGCGGACGCCAAGCCCTGCAAAAGGTCGATTTCCATCTGCAACCAGCAGATATGGCGTTTCTGACCGGGCATTCGGGTGCGGGTAAGAGTACCCTGCTGAAACTGATCTGTGCCATCGAGCGTCCAAGTGACGGCAAGATCATATTCAATGGGCATGATATAACTCGTCTTGAGAATAAGCAGATCCCGTTCCTACGTCGCAATATCGGTATTATATTTCAGGACCATAAGTTGTTGATGGATAGGACTATCTACGACAACGTAGCGCTGCCGCTGCGGGTAGAACTGGCCACTGAGAATGAGATCAAGCGCCGAGTATCGGCGGCACTCGACAAGGTCGGCCTGCTGGACAAGGCCCGTTGTCTACCGGTCCAGCTCTCCGGGGGCGAGCAACAGCGGGTGGGTATTGCCCGGGCGATAGTCAACAAGCCGATGTTATTACTGGCCGATGAGCCGACCGGTAATCTTGACGCGGCGTTATCACGCCAGATCATGTCATTGTTCGAAGAATTCAACCGGGTCGGAGTCACGGTGCTGATGGCGACCCACGACACTTCATTGCTGACCACCCATCACTACCGCCGGTTGGATCTGCATCAGGGACAATTGAGGGAGTTAGCCAGTGGCGCAAAATAAAACCGGCTTTTTTGCCTTGCACAAACAGCAATGTAAGCAGTCACTCGCTGACATGATACGCCGTCCGCTGGGCAACATCCTGACCTTGGCAGTATTGGCTTTTGCCTTGACCCTGCCGACCAGCTTCTATCTGTTTGCCAAGAATGTCACTCTAGTGGCGCAGGTGTGGCAGAACCCGACTCAGATGACGGTATATGTAGAGCCGGGTACGTCGGCAGGACGGGTTAAGCAATTGCATGATGAACTGGTCCAATGGCCAGAGATCGAATCGCTGGAATCTATTTCTCCTGAACAGGGACTGGTTGAATTTCGCCAGCAGGCGGGGTTTGAACAAGCCCTGAGTCTGCTTGATGACAATCCGTTGCCTGCAGTGTTGATAGTCAAGCCGACCGAGGCTTGGCAACTGGATGCCAAGGCGACCGAACTCGCCTCGCGTCTGCGCCTCGAGAACGGGGTGGATGAAGTGCGTCTCGACAGCGATTGGCTCCAGCGTTTGGCTGCGATTAAGCAACTTGTGGTTATTCTGGCTATGATTATCTCCGGGCTGATGCTGTTTGCGGTGTTCTTGATTGTTGGAAATACCCTGCGTTTGCAGGTACTTAACCAGCGTGATGAAATTCAGGTCATGAAGCTGGTCGGGGCTACCGACAGTTTTATCCTGCGCCCTTATCTCTATACCGGTGTTTGGTATGGTTTGATCGGCGGTGTGGCGGCATGGGTCCTGACTGCATTGGTTGCGATGCTGCTGGATGGCGCAGTAGCCCACTTGGCTAATTTGTATGACAGCCCGTTTAGAATGGTCGGTTTTAGCTGGGATGAATCATTGATTTTGTTGATGATATCGGTTTTTCTTGGCTTATTGGCTGCGCGTTTGTCTGCCGGGCGTCATTTGAAAGAAATTGAACCTATCTGACATTTTTAACTCTACAAATAGTGTAAATTACGCGGCTTACTTGCAATGGGGCCTATTTTACAGGCATCATTGGCGGTTCATGCAATTTCGCATTGGTACAAAAAATAAACGAGGTTTGTTGAATGACAAAAGAGATGACTTCAATGGCTCTGGTTACTGCAGATAGTCTGGATAGTTATGTCCAGAGCGTTAACGGCTATCCTATGCTGTCGGCGGAGCAGGAGCGCGAGTTAGCTGAGCGTCTTCATTTTGATGGTGATCTTAATGCTGCGAAAGCATTGGTTATGTCTCATCTGCGCTTTGTTGTTCACATCGCTCGTGGCTATTCTGGCTACGGCTTGCCAATGGCTGATTTGGTTCAGGAAGGCAATATTGGCTTGATGAAAGCCGTCAAGCGATTCAATCCGGAAGTCGGGGTTCGCTTGGTGTCATTTGCTGTTCACTGGATCAAAGCTGAGATCCATGAGTATGTTCTACGTAACTGGCGTATTGTTAAGGTTGCGACAACCAAAGCCCAGCGCAAATTGTTCTTTAACCTTCGTAAGGCCAAAAAGCGTCTTGGTTGGTTCAACAATGATGAAGTCGCGATGGTCGCCGAGCAGCTCGGTGTTGAGGCGAACGAAGTTCGTGAAATGGAGTCCCGCCTTGCAGCCCAAGATCCGGCTTTTGAAATGCCAGCCGAAGATGATGATCGCGGCATTAGCTACAGTGCTCCAGCGTATTATCTTGAAGATAAGTCATCGGATGTAGCCTTGAGCGTTGAGGAAAACAACTGGGAAGCCCACGCGAATAACCGTTTATCCAACGCCCTATCTGGCCTTGATGAGCGAAGCCAGCACATTGTGCGCTCGCGTTGGTTGGAAGATAGCAAGTCGACCTTGCAAGAGCTGGCAGAACACTACCAGGTTTCAGCCGAGCGGATCCGCCAGCTAGAGAAAAATGCGATGAAAAAGCTTAAGGAAGCAGTGGGGGATTTTGCCTGAGGATCTTCGGCAAACTATCCACAAATCGCGAAGAGATAAAACCAGCCATAGGCTGGTTTTTTTGTGCCTAAAATCCGGGAGATACCTCACAAAAACAAGGCGAAATGTGAAGTTAAAAGGGTTTTATCCACAGCTTTTTGCATGATCCGATCTACATGTAGTGGATCCAATTTTCACAAAACACATTATCAACGCAATCCACAGCGTTGTCCACAGCTGGTGGTGTTTTAATCATCTTGAGGTCGGGGGATTGGCTGCTCTTATTGTCAGCCCTTGCCATACGCGGCTTCAGCTTCGTTTTTCGTTTGGCTGATATCCCTATTTATTCGATGGGGTTGTGAGTAACTTGATCGGTTACAATGGAAAAATAAGATGGTGTGAGAGGGTTTCAGCCAAAACGGACGATCGTCACATTTTTCCTGGGCGGGTGTTCCCGCCTGTTGATCAATACCAATAAGAGTCAGCGTAATTATGGATCAATTTGAACATATTTCTGCCGAGCAGGCCCATGTCTTGCTTACGAAGGATGGCAGCGAAGCGGTGCTGGTGGATATCCGCGATCCTCAGTCCTATGCCCTTAGCCATCCTGAAGGCGCGTTCCATCTAACTAATGATACAATGGTCGCGTTTATGGATGAGGTTGATTTCGAGCAACCTGTGATTGTGATGTGTTACCACGGTGTCAGCAGCCAAGGGGCAGCCCAGTACTTGCTTCATCAGGGCTTCGATTGTGTCTACAGCCTCGATGGTGGGTTTGAGGCCTGGAAACGCAGCGCATTTCCGTGTATCCAGATGGCCTGATCCCAAAGACGGCGGCGGGACAGGTATCGCTTGGCTTCATCACTTGATGTAGCCGAAAGTCTTTCACTGTGGAGATTGATATGCACCGCTTAGCCGGATTGAACAACCCCCGCCAGGCGCAGGCGTTTATTGATTATATGGCCTCGCGTGGTATTTCGCTGGTAATGGCACCCGAACCCGAGGGGCTGTTTGCCTTGTGGCTGGAAGACGGACAGCATTGGGTGGAAGTAGAGGCTGAGCTCAACCAGTTTCTTTCCAATCCCTCTGATCGTAAGTACCAGGCAGCATCATGGGAGGTGGCTGAAAGTCGGACCGCCAAATTCCATTATCGCAGCCCTAGTTTACTCGGTTTGGTACGCGCCCAAGCCGGGCCGTTCACGCTCTTGGTGATGGCTGTTTCGGTCGTGATTTACCTGCTTTGGCTACTGGGATTGCAACAGCCCGTTTTTGCCCTGATGCACTTTCCGTTGATGGAGGGAGATGAGTGGCAGCTGTGGCGCTTTTTCTCCCATGCGCTGATCCACTTCTCGACCCTGCACGTGATCTTCAATTGTCTGTGGTGGTGGATCCTAGGTGGCCAGCTCGAACGGCACAGTGGCAGTGCTAAGCTTCTTCAGGTTTTTCTGATCTCGGCGTTGATCTCAGGGTTTGCCCAATTTTGGTTCCATGGCCCGAACTTCGGCGGCTTGTCTGGCGTGGTCTATGCCTTATTGGGTTATATTTGGTGGATGGGGTGGCTGGCGCCGCAACGCGGCTTATCCATTCCCAAGCCTTATGTCGTCTTTATGATCGCCTGGTTGGTGTTGGGGTTTGCCGATGTACTGGGCATGTCCGTAGCCAATATGGCCCACCTCTTTGGCTTGCTCAGTGGCTGTGCCCTGGGGTGGGTGGATGCGAAGTTACGCCGATAGGTCTATGTTGGCGCTAAAAGAAGGTGAATATCTGTAATAGGGTGTTCACCTTTTTTGTTGATATATCAAGCTAGTCCATACTTTCAGTAAAATCCCCCGCATATTGCTCCCAAGGCAGCGATTTAATCTGCATATTTGACATCATTCACATTTTCTTACCTTCATTAGAGCAATAATTTGCATACGTTGAGTGAAATTGATTACTTTCGCTCGCCTGGTATTCGTTTGTACCCATACCATCGAAAAAAATTATAAAAAGGAATATTCTATGTTTGGTCTTTTCAAACCGGCAATGCATCGGGCGCGTCTTCCTGATGGCCAGGTCGACTCCACCTACCAGCGTCTGCGTTGGCAGCTTTTCGCGGGTATCTTCTTTGGCTATGCCGGCTACTACCTTGTTCGTAAAAATTTCAGCCTGGCCATGCCTTACCTTATCGAAGAATACGGTTACAGCCGCGGTGACCTGGGTGTAGCACTGGCTGCCGTTTCAATTGCTTATGGCTTGTCGAAATTCTTGATGGGGAGTGTGTCTGACCGCTCTAACCCACGCTACTTCCTTGCAGCTGGCTTGAGTATGTCGGCGATTGTGATGTTGTGCTTCGGCTTTATGCCTTGGGCAACGAGCAGTATTGCGGCCATGTTTATTCTGCTGTTTTTGAACGGTTGGTTCCAGGGGATGGGCTGGCCTGCTTGTGGCCGTACCATGGTGCATTGGTGGTCGCGTAAGGAAAGGGGGGAAGTCGTTTCGGTCTGGAACGTTGCTCATAACGTGGGCGGTGGTTTGATTGGTCCGATGTTCTTGCTTGGTCTTTGGGCATTCAATGATGATTGGAGATCGGCGTTCTATGTACCGGCTTTCTTTGCCTTGCTGGTGGCCGTATTTACCCTGTTGGTAATGCGCGATACGCCGCAGTCTTGTGGCCTGCCTTCAATCGAAGAGCATAAAGACGACTACCCGGATAGCTATGACGCTTCCCACGAAAAAGAGATGACCGCCAAGGAAATCTTCTTCAAGTATGTATTTAACAACAAACTATTGTGGTTTATTGCGATTGCCAATGCCTTCGTTTATCTGATCCGCTACGGAGTATTGGACTGGGCGCCGGTGTACCTGAGCGAAGTGAAACACTTCACTGTCGACAAATCATCTTGGGCTTACTTCCTGTACGAGTGGGCAGGGATCCCGGGTACATTATTGTGTGGTTGGATGTCGGATAAATTCTTTAAGGGCCGTCGTGCACCTGCTGGTATTCTGTTCATGGCATTGGTGACCGTTGCGGTACTGGTTTACTGGTTCAACCCAGCAGGCAACCCAACCGTGGATATGGCAGCATTGGTTGCTATCGGCTTCCTGATTTATGGCCCTGTGATGCTGATTGGTTTGTATGCACTTGAACTGGCACCGAAAAAAGCAGCGGGTACTGCGGCAGGTCTGACTGGCTTGTTCGGTTATCTCGGTGGGGCGGTAGCCGCTAACGCTATTTTGGGTTATACCGTTGACCACTTCGGTTGGGATGGCGGCTTTATGGTACTGACGGCATCTTGTGGCATGTCTATCTTCTTCCTGACTTTGGCATTGATTGGTGAAAGCCGCTTGCACCGTGAGAAAGAAGCGGGTCAGCTGGAACAAAATGCATGATTGGGAGCGCCATCATTGGCATCTTGATTAGACCCTAGGTAAGATGACAAGGCTTCGCATTGTGCGGAGCCTTGTTGTTTTACAAGCTGAACTTGGCTTATTGATATCGATTGCATAAGACAGTTTGTTAGGTACCAGGCCATAGCGAAAGGGAGCCGCGTCAGTCGTGAAGCAGAGTAAACGTCACCAGGAAATAATTGATCTTGTCAAAACCCAAGGCTACGTCAGCACCGATGACTTGGTTGAGCGGTTTAATGTGAGTCCGCAGACTATCCGACGGGATCTCAACGAGTTGGCGGAAGACAATAAGATCCGCCGTCACCATGGTGGAGCGACTATCCCATCGAGCTCAGTTAATACCTCATACAGCACCCGTAAAGTGATGCAGCTGGCTGAAAAAGACAACATTGCCCAGGCCATGGTTGCCCATATTCCAGATGGTGCGACCTTGTTCATTGATATCGGCACAACGCCGGAAGCCGTCGCCCGTGCATTGCTCGACCATAATGATCTACGCATTGTGACCAATAACCTCAATGTCGCGAGCATTTTGACGGGTAAGGATGACTTCCGGGTGATCCTTGCTGGTGGCGAAGTGCGTAACCGTGATGGCGGCATCGTGGGTGAAGCAACGTTGGACTTTATTTCCCAGTTCCGCCTCGACTTTGGCATTTTGGGTATAAGTGGCATTGATCTTGACGGCTCGTTGCTTGACTTTGATTACCACGAGGTACGGGTGAAACAAGCGATCATCGAAAATAGCCGCTGTGTGATGCTTGGGGTCGACCATACCAAGTTCGGTCGAAATGCGATGGTTAACCTGGGTGATATCAGCCAGATCGATATGTTGTTTACCGACCATACTCCGCCAGAAGAATTGGCCAAGCGCCTGGCCGAGCATGAAACGCACATTGAAATTATTTGTTAATCCATCAATGTCATTGGCTTAGAGGCCAACTCACCCCTTCTGTACGAACGGGCTGCTGAATAAGCAGCCCGTTTTTTTTCACTAAAGTTCCATGTTGATCATAATTAGTTAAACATTCGAGCATAATAATGATGATCTCAATCAATTATTTGTCTATAGTGCTCGATATCGAGCATTTATGCGCGAAAAAGAATATTTGGCGAAAGTCGTAGTCGAGGTGGGGAAATGGCAGCAAATAACGAAGTGTTGGATCTGATTGTCGTCGGTGGCGGTATCAATGGAGCGGGGATTGCCGCTGATGCCGCTGGACGTGGCTTGCGTGTCGGCCTTTATGAGGCGCAAGATTTTGCTTCGGCGACATCGTCGGCCAGTTCGAAGCTGATCCATGGTGGCCTGCGCTACCTTGAGCACTACGAGTTTCGTTTGGTTGGTGAAGCGCTGGCCGAGCGAGAGGTACTGCTGAAAAAAATCCCTCACATTGCCCGTCCGATGCGCTTTCGTTTGCCGCACCGCCCACATCTGCGTCCGGCTTGGATGATCCGTGCGGGCCTGTTTCTGTATGACCACCTTGGCAAGCGCACTACGTTGCCAGCGAGCTGCGGTCTGAAATTCGGTGCCGATTCGGTACTGGTACCGGAAATTACCAAAGGGTTTGAGTATTCAGATTGCTGGGTGGATGATGCGCGTTTGGTGATCCTGAATGCGATGGAAGTCGCCCAGCGCGGAGGTGAAGTCCGTAATCGCTGTATGGTCGAAGCGGCTGAGCGGGACGGCGAGATATGGCGCGTCACGGTGCGCAATACCTTGACGGGCGAAGTATTCGAGCGTCGTTGCTATGCACTGGTCAATGCAGCTGGCCCATGGGTGAAAGCGTTTTATGATCAGAGCTTGTCGCTGCCATCACCGCGTAATATTCGTTTGATCAAAGGCTCGCATATTGTGGTGCCGCGGGTTCACGGCGAGGAGCAAGCGTATATTCTGCAGAATGAAGATAACCGTATTGTGTTCGTGATCCCGTATCTTGACCGGTTCTCGATCATCGGTACCACGGATGTGGAATACAACGGTGATCCGCGCGAAGTGGCGATTGATGAGAATGAAATCGGCTACCTACTTGAGGTCTACAACAATCACTTCGTCAACAAGCTTGGCCGTGATGATGTGGTGTGGACCTACAGCGGGGTACGTCCGCTGTGTGATGATGAATCTGACTCGCCGCAGGCTATTACCCGGGATTACACATTGGAGCTAGAGCAGGAAGGCCAACAGGCTCCGCTATTGTCGATTTTCGGTGGTAAGTTGACGACCTACCGTAAATTGGCCGAGACGGCGATGGTCAAATTGGCACCTTTCTTCCCGCAGATGCAGCCGCCGTGGACGGCGGATGCCTATTTACCGGGTGGGGCCGCGGGCTTTGATGCCAAAGCGCAGGCCGCTGATTTGCAGCAGCGCTTCCCGTGGTTACTGGCCGTAGCCGCCGAGCGAATGGCGACCAATTACGGTAATCTCAGCACGCAGCTGTTTGAGGGCGTCGCCAGCGAGGCAGATATGGGGCTGCATTTTGGGGCTGGTTTCTATGCCAAGGAGCTGGATTACTTACTGCGAGATGAGTTTGTCCAACAGGCTGATGATGTTTTGTGGCGCCGCAGTAAGCTCGGGCTGTATTTGGATCAGGAGCAGCAGCAGCAGATCGCCGACTACATTGCAAATTGGCTATCGGTTCAAAATGCGGCTTGATCAGTAAACCGTTACCCAACCAAAAAGGCGCCTTAGGCGCCTTTTTGGTTTTAGAAGAGTGTTTGCATCTAAAGATACCGGGCTTACTGGTAGAGATACTTGGTAAACAGCAATTCGGTCAGTAACCGTTTGTTGGTCTCGATAAGTAGTAGCTCGTTAACTTTGTTCAAGCAGGCCTGGCGGATTTCTTCTCGTCCAGCCAGTGATTTGATCCTAGCTTCTGGCTGCTGACCAATGATGCTGATGATAGCATCACGGATCAGCGGAGCATGGTGCTCAACTTCGGGGATCAGCGAAGGGTCAGCGACCATGAGGTCAACCTGCAAGCGGAGGTAACCGATCCGCTTGCCTTGGCTTACATAATTGGTCGTAATGTCTGGGGCCAAGGTGTAATAGGTATATTGTGGATTGGCCGTGGCCGCATCGTTGGCGTTGGCTGACATTGGCACCAGTAAACTCGCCAAGAGGAAAAGTAGTCTAGGTAAAGTTAATTTCATTATCATGCTCATAGAGTTATTGGTTTTTATGGCTGCAAATGAGTTTCTTTCGATCGTAACGATATTCGTACTGGTTACAGCTTGCTACAATGGTGTTTATTCATGGTAATAAATTAACCTTGATCTACCAAGCCCTTGTCGGTAATTGGGTAGAGATTTTGTTGGAAAGATGTCGAAATTCAAACAGTTGTACAAGCCCTTGTTAGATAGCGCCCAATGGCTGGCACCGGAAGATACCGTCATTGAAGGAACTGAATTTGGGCATTGGTTGTTGGAGTTGGACTCCTTGTCCCGCCGGTTTGAGCGTCACTGCCGGGCATTTACTGTCTCTCTGGAAGAGCAGGGACAGATCCACCGTGAGCGTTTGACCGACGACGAACGTGCCCTGATCGGTGATGTTGACTGCCTGCTACGCAAGGTTGTACTCAAGGGGGATGGTGTGCCGTGGGTATTTGCCAGAACCTTGATCCCGCTGACTACCCTAACAGGGCAAGAGCAGGATCTGGCCCAGCTGGGGGAAATGCCACTCGGGTTCCGCGTGTTTACTGATCGCAGTGCGCGTCGTGATGCGCTGGAGGTTGCCAATGTCGGGACTGAAAATAAACCGGTTTGGGCCCGCCGTTCGCGATTGTGGCTGAATAATAAGCCACTGCTGGTGGCGGAATTATTTTTGCAGGAAGCACCTATATATAAGGAGACCCTAAGTTGGAAATGACCAAGATGAAAGCGTTCTGGCAGCTGGCGCGCTTCGATCGTCCTATTGGTAGCCTGTTGCTATTGTGGCCGACACTGTGGGCGTTGTTTTTGGCCGCCGAAGGCATGCCCAATCCTCATGTGATGTTGGTTTTTGTACTTGGGGTGATTTTCATGCGGGCGGCAGGATGTGTGATCAACGACTTTGCAGACCGTAATTTCGATGGCCACGTCAAACGCACAGCCAAGCGGCCGATGCCGTCGGGCAAGGTATCAGAGCGTGAGGCGCTGGCCTTGTTTGGCCTGTTGGTGTTGGTGTCATTCTTGTTGGTTCTGACAATGAATACCCTGACTATCATGTTGTCGGTCGTGGGCGTGGTATTGGCCGCAGCTTATCCGTTCATGAAGCGTTATACCCACCTGCCTCAGCTGGTGTTGGGGATGGCATTCGGCTGGTCGATTCCGATGGCCTACGCGGCGCAGGCCGGGGAGCTGCCAGCGGTGGCATGGTTGCTGTTTGTTGCTAATATCCTATGGACTATCGCCTATGACACCCAGTACGCTATGGTGGACCGTGATGATGATCTCAAGGTCGGGATCAAGTCTACTGCCATCCTATTTGGTCGGTTCGATAAGATGATCATTGGCCTGCTGCAGCTGGGAACCTTGGTATTGCTGATTGCTGTCGGGGCGATTGAAAATCTGTCACAGGTGTATTACTGGTGTCTTTTGCTGGCCTCGTCATTGTTCGTCTATCAGCAAAAGCTGCTGCGAGGCCGTGAACGTGAGCCATGTTTCAAGGCTTTCTTGAATAACAACTATGTCGGCATGTTGATTTGTGTCGGTATCTCGGTCAGTACCTATTTGACATAAAAGCAGACAGTACAAACCAACCTGAGAAAGCGCCGTTAACGGCGCTTTTTTGTTTTTGTGTGCATATGATACCAACCTACATAAATATTTGATCAGCCTTGCACTGGAAAAATACTTGATCAACGACTTATCCTGATTGGTATGAAAAGTGGTACGGTTTGGTCGCTGGGCAGTAGATCGATATAGAAAAGGGCCGCAAATTGCAGCCCTTTTGGTGTGGTGGTGAGTGTGATTACTCGCCGCTGTTGGTCTCTTCGCCCCGGTCTTCGCGGTTCATGACGGCTTGGATAGTCAGCTTCACTTCCGGTGACACCAAGGCAGCCAACTGTTCGGCAAGTTGCTCGACCGGTTGTGATACTGCGTGGCACTCCTCATTGAGGTAGCCTTCGCTGCGCAGGGTTTTCACCAAGATCGCAAATACGCCCTTGTCGAAAAATTCTGGTGCATTAATGCCATGTAAGCGGCTCAGGCGCTGGGCCATCATCTGGCTTTGCTGCTCAAGGTCGCTTCTCATCAGCTGCGGCTCGGAGTTAAGCAGGGTCAGGGAAATCGCATAACGCTGCAAGGTTTCAGATATCGTGCGTGCCAGCAAATGCAGCGGGCCGATACGGGCGCTGTTAAGGCTTATTTGATCACCATTGCGTAATACCAGTCGCTGGCGAACCAGCTCGTCGACTTGTGCCTCAATTACTGTTTCCAGCTCTTCTTTGCTAAAGCGCAGGAACAGCTCGGCTTGAAGGAACGGATATAAGCGAGTGACCTGCTCGACAATTTTATCCACGCTTAGCTTTTGGTGGTGGATCATGATATTGGCGATCAGTGATGGCATCGCAAACAGGTGGATGATGTTGTTGCGGTAGTAGGTCATCAGGATCGCCTGCTGGCGGTTCAATGAGACCATTTCACCCAGGCTATCACGCTCGACAACGAACTTGTCCATGTCGATAGCGTGCTTAACCATCGCCTGGGCATTTTCATCCGGAACGGTGAATTTTTCCGAGTATGGCACGTTACGTAGCAACTGTAGGTAGCAGTCTATTTGCTGCTCGAGATCTTTACGGCTAAGGGCGCGCTGGCGTGCTGCAAGCAGTGCGACACCACATAACGTTAGGGCGTTAGTAGCGGCTGCATCGTTGATGTGGGTCATCATTTTCACGGCTAAGTCGTTCACTACCGGGGTCAACCATTGTGGGCGTTGAGGTTCGATAGGGTCGATATCCTTGTGCCATTCAGGTACATGCTCGTTGAGGTAGTGATTGAGTGGGATCGGCTCACCGAAATTGACATAGCCTTGGCCGAGGTTACGCAGTTTACGCAGGGTACGAATCACCTGACCGATGTTTTCCTTCTCTTTGCCCTTGCCGCGCAGCTCGTTGGCATAGGTCGCTACTTCCATCACGTGTTCGTAGCCGATGTAGACTGGTACTAGGGTAACCGGGCGGTTCAGGCCGCGCAGCATCGCCTGAATAGTCATTGACAGCATACCGGTTTTGGCTGGTAGCAAACGGCCCGTTCGTGAACGGCCACCTTCGCTGAAGTACTCGACCGAATAGCCCTTGGCAAACAATTCAGCCAAGTATTCGCGGAATACTGTCGAGTAAAGGCGGTTGCCCTTGAAGCTACGACGGATAAAGAAGGCACCGCCGCGGCGGAAAATCTGTCCGGCCGGGAAGAAATTGAGGTTGATGCCTGCGGCAACATGCGGCGGCACTAAGCCTTCTCGGTATAGTACGTAAGACAGCAGCAGGTAGTCCATGTGGCTGCGGTGGCAGGGTACATAAACAATCTCATGGCCGTCTTGGGCCAACTTACGAACCTGCTTGGCATTGTGGATGTTCAGCCCTTGGTAGAGCTTGTTCCACAGCCAGCCAAGGAAGCGCTCCCCGCGTTTGATCAGTGAGTAGGAGAAGTTGGCGGCAATTTCTTCCATCATGTCGACGGCTTCTTTGCGTACCTTTTCAACAGGTACATCACGGCTTGCGGCTTCTTCTGCGACGACTTTTTCAATCGCTTTGGAGTTAAGCAGGCGGTTAAATAGCACTTGGCGGTCAGGTAATTTCGGCCCTGACGCAGCCAACTGCTGGCGTGAGAAGTGGATACGGGCCACCCTCGCCAGTTTATTGGCAATTGAATCGTCGGTACCGTGGTGATCGGCCATGTAGCGTAGAGAAACCGCCGGGCTCAGGCGTACCATACAGTCGCGGCCATGACCGAGGATAGTGAAAAACTTTTCCGGGCCATTGAGCGGGCGCAGTACCGGTTTGTGATTCTCTTCCTTGCCGGGTTTGCGGCCCCAGAGAATAGAAGCCGGAACCACCTGGATATCCAGTTCACTATCTTGTGTGTGGTGCTCGAGCAGGGCGGTAAACAGGTTGATAGATTCCTGTGGTAACGCGTTCTTATCACCAAAGACACTCGGTCCATCGGAAATATAAACATAGCGGACAAATTGCTGCCCGTTAATCTCCAGTGGGGACAAGGGATCAGGCAAACCTAGCGCCTTAGTGCTGCTGCGCAGTGTCATCAAATCGGTGTTGGAGCGGAACGGCAGGATGTAAACAATCGGGCGTTCTAGGTCCAGTTCCAGATCCGCTGCAGGATCGGAAGGGATTGAGTGGGTTTTAACCAGCAGAGAAAGCGGCAAATCCAGTATTTTTTGATAGATTTTCTGCCAACTTGACATATCTTTTACTAGCCTCGAATTCTTAATGCGTGGAAGGATAGCAGAAAAAAACCAGTTATAAGCAGCGAAATAGCACAGACGAGTCTTTATATGACATTTTTATTGATTTCCCAACGTACTTTGACTGAACAACAGAGTATGAAAATGCTAAGACCACGATCGGTTACTTGCTGGTGAATTTGCGGCAAAATTGTTGTTTTCCTAAACAATAACCTTTTCAAGCGTGATAACACTGGATATACTCACAGTGAACTGTATAAAAAGACAGGGTGAGCTATGAAGCCGTTAACGCCGCGCCAACAAGAAGTCTTTGATTTGATCAAAGCAAAAATTGAAGATTCTGGAATGCCGCCAACACGTGCTGAAATAGCCCGTGAACTCGGCTTCCGTTCTGCTAATGCTGCTGAAGAACATCTCAAGGCATTGGCCCGTAAAGAAGTGATTGAAATTATTCCTGGCGCTTCGCGTGGGATCCGCTTGCTGGGTAACCGCGAGGAAGAAGAGAGCGGCCTGCCGTTGATCGGCCAGGTTGCTGCTGGTGAGCCTATTTTGGCTCAGGAACATGTTGAAACCCATTACGAGGTAGACCCATCTCTGTTCAAGCCGCGTGCAGACTTTCTGCTGCGGGTGAACGGTATGAGTATGAAGGATATCGGGATCATGGACGGCGATTTGCTGGCTGTGCATAAGACCCAGGATGTCCGCAATGGTCAGGTGGTTGTGGCCCGGGTTGAAGATGATGTGACCGTCAAACGCCTTGAGCGTAACGGTGCACAGGTCCTGCTGCATGCCGAGAACGAAGAGTTTGCCCCAATTGTGGTTGACCTCAATACTCAGCACTTGTCGATTGAAGGCATTGCCGTCGGTGTGATCCGCAACACCGACTGGATGTAACGCGCCCCGCTTAAAAAGATCCATTAACGCTTTACAAGTGTTAATGATAGTCATTATCATCTTTGTATTCAAAAGGAGATGATAATGACTGAGACTGTCCGCCATGATATTCCTGCTGATCTGCTCCAACCGCTTTGGCTCCGTAGCCGTGAAAGCCTGGCCGATGATCGCTTGATTTATGATCCCGTCGCTGCCGCAGCCTGCACCCAATGTAGCCTCAAGCCTGAATGCCTCCAGGGCAATATTTCCCAGCAGCAACGGCTGCATGCTAGCCTTACGTTGATTTGTGATCGCCAAATTCAACAATTTCTTCGTCGTCACCCCGATGGGCGGATCATCAATCTAGGTAGTGGCCTGGATACCCGTTTTTATCGGGTCGATAACGGTCGCTGTCGTTGGTTCGATATTGATGTCGGTGAAAACTTGCTGTGGCGACAACGCCTGTTTCATCGTAGCGAGCGATATCAGATGCTACCTGGCTCAACCACTGATTTGTCCTGGCTGCAGGCTTTACCGCCAATGTCCGGGGCGCCGATCATAGTGCTGTGCGATCACGCTTTGCTGGCATCAAGCGAGGTCGAGTTGGCCCATGTTGTCCAGTCATTAGCCTGTCACTTTGGCCGTTTTGAGCTGTGTTTGGTTGTTGCCGGGGATCTGTGTCATTCGCCTTTGTCTGGTGAAATGGGCGTCGATAAACCTTTCGGTCATGCCATGCGTGATCCGCGTCGTAAGCTGCTGCAATGGTTACCTTGGGCGTCGGCGGTTGGTCGCTATAGCCCGATGGATAGTACTTGTTCCCGTTGGCGAGGCTGGCAGCGTTGGTTAGCGCGGATCCCTGGATTGAAATTCCGCATCTTGCCGGTATTGCTGCATATTCATCTGTAATTCTTTACAAAGGCACGCTGTTGCTGCTAGTCGGTTTCCTCTTTGTGTCTAGCATGCAATATGCCAGTTTGGTTTTTTTCCCCACTTTTCCTGCCTATTTTTTTGCGTAATTTCACGATCCTGTCCTAAGTTAAATGTAAATAAACTGTTAACCATGTGACTGCGGGTGACACCTCATCTGCAATGTATGCAGGGAAGACTCTGACTCATTTTGCGCTGTCCCCATGAGCTATTTCGTGTTCATTGGGGGTATTTGATAGGAAAAGGATAGGAGGGAGCCGGGTGATGATTCGCCATCTGATGTGCTGTCTGTTTGCTTTGTTGGTTATGCCAGCACAGGCAGACGTTCAACCCATGCCGCTGAATATGACCCAGGGAGTGACCGAGGTCAGTCAGCGGGTGTTTGATCTCCATATGACGATTTTCTACATCTGTGTAGTGATCGGCTTGGTGGTTTTCGGGGTGATGTTCTGGTCTATCATCCATCACCGTAAGTCAAAAGGGGCGGTCGCCGCTTCCTTCCACGAAAGTACCAAGGTTGAAATCCTCTGGACGGTGATCCCGTTCGTTATTCTCATCATCATGGCAGTCCCAGCCACCCAGACACTGTTGGCAATGGAAGATACTACCCAGGCGGACATGACGGTTCAGGTCACCGGCTCGCAGTGGAAGTGGCATTACCGCTATTTCGATGAGGATGTCGAATTTTACTCCTTGTTGGCAACCAGCCAAGCCCAGATCACCAATGAACGTGAAAAACGCAGCAATTACTTACTGGAAGTTGATCGGCCACTGGTACTGCCGGTTGGCAAAAAAGTGCGCTTTTTGATCACCTCGCAAGACGTCATTCATTCTTGGTGGGTTCCCGATTTCGCGGTGAAGAAAGATGCCAATCCCGGTTTTATCAACGAAGCCTGGACCCGTATCGATGAGCCTGGGATCTACCGTGGTCAGTGTGCCGAGCTGTGCGGCAAGGATCACGGCTTTATGCCGGTGGTGGTGATTGCCAAGTCTCAGGCAGATTATGAAGAATGGCTGCAAACAACTAAGGTCACCCAGCAGCAGGCGCGGGAAGAAGAGCAGCGCCTGTTGGCGATGCAGATGGATATGGATGAACTGATGACGCTGGGCGAGCAGGTCTACAACACCCGTTGTGCGATGTGTCATCAGGCCAATGGCCAGGGTTTACCAGGGGCATTTCCTGGCTTGGCAGGACAGGGGCTATCGGTTGACCCCAACGCCAAGCTTGAGCACATCAGTATTGTGGTCCACGGCAAGCAGGGAACAGCGATGCAGGCATTTGGCCCACAGTTGAGCCTTAAAGAATTGGCAGCGGTGATCACTTATGAGCGCAATGCCTGGGATAACAATACCGGAGACACCATTCAGGCTGCCGAAGTGCAGGCTGTGATGGACGGTCAGGACCTATAAAGGGAGAGAGTGACGATGACGGATATGTTGCGTGAGCAAAACGAGGTCGAGGGTACCCAGACCGAGCATGAGCAGCATGAGCATCATGAACACCACCAGACCGGTCTCAAGCGCTGGCTGTTTACCACCAACCACAAGGATATTGGCTCGCTGTATTTGATGTTCAGTTTTGCCATGTTCCTGATTGGTGGGGCAATGGCGATGGTGATCCGGGCCGAGTTGTTTCAGCCTGGGCTGCAACTGGTAGAGCCTAATTTCTTCAACCAGATGACCACAGTCCACGGCCTTATCATGGTATTTGGTGCGGTGATGCCGGCGTTTACCGGGTTGGCTAACTGGATGGTACCACTGATGATCGGTGCGCCAGATATGGCCTTGCCGCGGATGAACAACTGGAGTTTCTGGATCTTGCCTTTTGCGTTCTCCATGCTGCTGGCTTCGCTGTTCATGGAAGGGGGCGGCCCTAATTTCGGTTGGACCTTTTATGCGCCGCTGTCGACAACCTATAGCCCGGAGAGTACCGGCCTGTTTGTCTTTGCCATCCATATCATGGGGATCAGCTCGATTATGGGGGCGATTAACGTCATCGTCACCATCGTCAATATGCGTGCGCCGGGCATGACCTACATGAAGATGCCGCTGTTTGTCTGGACATGGTTGATCACCGCATTCCTGTTGATTGCGGTGATGCCGGTGTTGGCTGGGGCGGTGACTATGGTACTGACCGACAAATACTTCGGCACCAGCTTTTTTGATGCGGCAGGCGGGGGCGATCCGGTGATGTTCCAGCATATATTCTGGTTCTTTGGTCATCCGGAAGTGTACATTATGATTTTGCCGAGCTTCGGTATTATTTCGGCGATAGTTCCGGCCTTTTCTCGCAAGAAACTCTTCGGTTACAGTTCGATGGTGTATGCCACGGCGTCGATTGCCGGACTGAGTTTCTTGGTTTGGGCCCACCATATGTTCACCACCGGGATGCCGGTGGCTGCCGAGCTGTTCTTTATGTATTGCACCATGCTGATCTCGGTGCCAACCGGGGTCAAGGTGTTCAACTGGGTGGCGACCATGTGGCGTGGCTCGTTGACCTTTGAAGTCCCGATGCTGTTTGCGATTGCTTTCATCGTATTGTTTACCATCGGTGGCTTCTCCGGGTTGATGCTGGCCATTACCCCGGCTGACTTCCAGTACCATGATACGTACTTTGTGGTGGCCCACTTCCACTATGTGCTGGTATCGGGGGCGATCTTCTCCATCATGGCGGCTGCTTACTATTGGTTGCCGAAATGGACCGGGCACATGTTCGATGAGAAGTTGGCCAAGTGGCATTTCTGGTGCTCGATTATCTCGGTCAATATCTTGTTCTTCCCGATGCACTTTTTAGGCCTTGCTGGTATGCCACGCCGGATCCCTGACTATGCGCTGCAGTTTGCCGATATCAATGCGGTGGTCAGTGTAGGGGGGTTCTTGTTTGGCCTGTCTCAACTTATTTTCCTTGCGGTGGTGATCAAGTGTGCCCGTGGTGGCGAGAAGGCGGCGGCTAAGCCGTGGGATGGTGCTGAAGGGTTGGAGTGGACGGTGGCTTCACCAGCACCGCACCATACTTTTTCCACGCCACCTAAAGTGGATTAAGCGGAGGGTTGCCTATGGATAAGCCTCAGACTGAATCAACTTCCGTTGCAGGTAACAAAAAGCAGCGCTCTATCTGGTCTTTGACCCTGATGGCCGTTGCGATGTTCGGCTTTGCATTTGCCTTGGTGCCTCTGTACGACGTGTTTTGCGATATCACGGGTATCAACGGCAAAACGTCGGACACGCAGGCCGAAGCCAGTGATCGGGTTGATACCAGCCGCGAGATCACGGTGGAGTTTGTCTCGTATATCAATCCCGGGGTGCAGTGGACATTTGAACCGGAGCTTAAACAACTGGTGGTTCATCCCGGTCAGACCCATACCATTACCTACCGGGCCAAGAACCTGACCGGGCAGGAAACTGTCGGCCAGGCCGTCCCCTCGGTCAGCCCGGGGATGGGGGCCCGCTACTTGAATAAAATCGAATGCTTCTGTTTCAACCGCCAGCCGTTGGCGGCTGGTGAAACGGCCAGTTTGCCTTTGGTGTTCTATGTTGATCCGGAGTTGCCGGATGATATCAACACCTTGACCCTGGCCTATACCCTTTACAACGCCCAGCCGGATGCGCCGGCACAAACGCAATGAGGTTGAATGATGGCGAATCCCTATTCTGAACATGATCAATCTGTGACTCCTCCCCACGAGAACTATTATGTGCCCGAAGCCAGTGGCTGGCCGATCATCGGTGCTGTAGCCCTGTTCCTGATTGCCATGGGGGCTGGGGCGACGGTCGGGGATCTCTTTGGTGGTCAGGGGCCGTGGATTTTGCTGGCCGGGGTTGGCTTGTTGCTGATCATGCTGGTGGGGTGGTTCCGCGATGTGATCACTGAGTCGATGGGGGGGCTCTATAGCAGCCAGATGGACCGATCATTTCGTCAGGGCATGAGCTGGTTCATTTTCTCTGAGGTGATGTTTTTCGCTGCCTTCTTCGGCACCTTGTTCTATGCGCGGATGATTGCGGTGCCATGGTTGGGGGGGGCTGGCAATAATGCCATGACCCATGAAGTATTGTGGCCTGAGTTCATTGCCCAGTGGCCTTTGGTCATGACGCCGGGTGGCGCTGAGACAACGGCGATGGGCCCGATTGGTTTGCCGCTATATAACACCCTGATCTTACTCGTGTCGTCAGTAACGGTACATATCGCTCATACGGCGTTGGAGCAGGACAACCGGCCCAAACTTAAACTGTTCCTATTGTTGACCGTGTTGCTCGGCTCGTTGTTTGTTTACTTGCAGGGGGTGGAGTATGTCCACGCCTATGAAGATATGGGCTTAACGCTCGATGCCGGGATCTATGGCAACACCTTCTTCATGCTGACAGGCTTCCATGGTCTGCATGTCACGCTCGGGACCCTGATTTTGTTTATTGTGTGGCTACGGGTATTGCGTGGTCATTTTACCCCCGAGAAGCATTTTGCCTTCCAGGCTGGGGCGTGGTACTGGCACTTTGTCGATGTGGTTTGGCTCGGTCTGTTTGTGTTTGTTTATATCCTGTGAGGCTAGAAGTGGCCTCTAGTAAGGCCTCGGATTCGGTGTTATGTAGCCGCTGGCCAGTGCGATAAGCAGTAGGGCAAATAGGAAGACGGAGAACAGTATCCGACGTCCAAGGTGACGTGACATCGGTTGGCTTTGCTTGCCTTTGAGCATAGCTGGCAGGGCACGGAACAGATTCAGCACGATAAACATCAACAAGCAAACAATCAGGGCTTTCAGCAACATAGGGGCTCCGGTTAGATATAGGTAGGTCTCCGGTCAGGACTGGGTGAATCATGCGTCGGATAGGTTTTATTCTTTTTACTGTGGCGGTACTGATGACATTGGTCAAGTTGGGATTTTGGCAAATGACCCGCGCTCAGGAAAAAGAAAGTTTGGGCCATGCGCTGAAATTTCGCAGCGATCAGATGTATTACAGCTTGGCGAGCTTACCGTCGGATCCGCGCTGGTACAGTTTGACCTTGAGAGGAGAATTTGATCACAGCAAGGCGGTACTGCTGGATAATCAACTTTACCAAGGTCGCCCGGGCTACCACGTGCTTTACCCTTTTGCTGTCGATGAGGGATGGATACTGGTGAATTTGGGCTGGATAGCGGCACCGGTATACCGGGAGCAGATCCCGGTACTACCGGAGCATCACGGTGAGGTGATGGTCAGCGGCATTATCGCCCCGCCATCTTCCCTGCTCGAGTTGGCGGCCGAGGTGATGGGACAGGGGTATCCACTGAGGGTACAGAACATCAGTATGGCGGACTTGAGTCAACACATGGATTTGTCCCTTCCATCCTGGGTGTTGCAGATAGACCCGGACAGTCCGCTGGCACTCAATCAGACTTGGATCCCGGTGGTAATGGGACCGCATAAACATTATGCCTACGCGCTGCAATGGTTTTTGATGGCGCTTGCGGTATCAGGACTTGCATTTTGGTGGCTGAGACGGAGTAAACCATGAAGAAACAGGGAACGTTGCTATTACTTTTCGGCGCCTTCGCCTTGCCGGTTATTTTGGCCAAGCTGGTGCTGGATCTCAACTGGTACCAAGGCGGGGTGACAAACCGTGGTGAACTGCTGGGCTCACCGATGGCATCTGAATGGCTGGGGGAGAACAAACAGTGGCAGTTGATCTACCTGCTGCCAGCGCAGTGCGATGAGCAGTGCCGAGGAGCCTTGTTCAATCTGCGTCAGGTGCCGCAAGCCGTCGGAGCTGACCAAGGCAGGCTCAATAGCGTATTGCTGATTGATGGTGACATGCTTGATGGGCAGCCCTCTGATGTTAAAAAGCAGCTTTCCGGCCTCGATCAGCGGCAGGTACCCGATTACGTGGTTAACCAGCTCAAGACGCTGGAGTACGGTGCCAAAGCAATCTATATTGCCGACCCGCTCGGTAATGTGATGATGGCCTACCCCTTGGTCAAGGGGCAGGTCGCGGTGTTGGCACAGGGCAAGGATGTGCTGAGGGATCTCAAGCGGCTGCTGAAAATTTCCAAAATCGGCTAGGGAGAGCGTGGATGAAACAAGATCATTATCGATTGTGGGTCGCTCTGACTTTTGCGTTGTCACTGTGTGTGATTGCCCTCGGTGCCTACACCCGTCTTACCGAAGCGGGTTTAGGTTGCCCGGATTGGCCGGGGTGCTATGGCTTTACCGGGGTGCCGAAGGATGAAACGCAGCAGGCGCTGGCGGCATCTCGCTTCCCTGATACGCCGCTGGAAGCTGACAAGGCCTGGAATGAAATGCTGCACCGCTATGTCGCCGGTAGCTTGGGGTTGATGATTTTAGCGCTCAATATTCTGGCGTGGCGTAAACCTTCCCGACCCAAGGGGCTGCCAGCCTTGCTGTTGGTAACCGTTATCTTCCAAGCATTACTTGGGATGTGGACTGTCACTATGGTGTTGATGCCGGTGGTGGTGATGGGGCACTTACTGGGTGGGTTTACTACCGCCTCCCTTTTGTTCCTGCTCTGGCTACGGCTGGGCAGGACATCGTTACACTCTTCTTCAGCTCAGATCAGCAGTGGCTTGCAGGCCTTTGCCCTGCTCGGCTTGCTGGTTGTTTTCGGTCAGATCGCGCTCGGGGGCTGGACGGCAGCCAATTACGCGGCCGTGGTATGTACCCAGCTGCCGTTGTGTGAAGTAGATTGGCAGCAGGGGTTTGACGCCTCGGCCTTTGCCTTGATCCAGCCAGAACATGATACCTATCAATATGGAGTGCTGGATTACCAGCAGCGGGTCACAATCCATGTGACCCATAGGATCGGGGCGATGGTCACAGCAGGCGTGTTGCTTGTTCTTGCTGGTTTTTTATGGCGGCAGAGAGCCCTTAGAGGGGGGACGGCGGTGATGCTGCTGGTATTGGCCGGTCAAATTAGCTTGGGCGTTACGAATGTAGTAGCCAGTCTGCCGTTGTCGGTTGCTGTAGCCCATAACATAACCGGTGTATTGCTGCTGTTGTCGCTAGTGGCGTTGAATGTGCAGGTTTACCGGATACGGCTGGCTGGCCGTTATCCCCATCGAATGGCATCCCGGATGGGTAGCTAATAGTAACGAATAGCCAAAGGAGGGCCTGAACATGGCAAAGAGTCAGGTTGTAGCAAAAGGGGGGTATAAGCCCCTGTCATCGGCTAAGGTGTGGCAGGATTACCTGACCATGACCAAGCCCAAAGTGGTTGCCATGTTGTTGCTAACAGCATTGGTTGGGATGTGTCTGGCAGTACCGGGGATCCCACCGCTCAAGGCGGTAGTCTTCGGTTTGGTTGGGATCGGCCTGCAGTCGGCAGCGGCGGCGGCTTTTAATCATGTATTGGATCGCCGCTTTGATGCCAAGATGGCAAGGACATATCACCGCCCGTTGGCAAAAGGCCGGGTCGAAACCCATAAAGCCGTCTTTTTTGCCTGCGTGCTGATGGTGGCAGGTTTTGTGGTGTTATGGCAACTCAACGCCTTGACTGCCTGGCTGACGTTTGCCAGCTTGATTGGCTATGCCTTGGTGTATACCGTTTGGCTCAAGCACGCGACACCGCAGAATATCGTCATTGGTGGATTGGCCGGGGCGGCGCCGCCCTTGCTTGGCTGGACGGCTGTAACCGGTGAGCTGCACTCCCATGCATTGCTGCTGGTGATGCTGGTGTTTACCTGGACCCCGCCGCATTTCTGGGCGTTGGCTATCCATCGTCGTGACGATTATGCCAAGGCCGGGATCCCGATGCTGCCGGTGACCCACGGTATTGGCTATACCAAGACCATGGTGCTACTGTATACCTTGATGCTGGCCCTGGTGGGCTTGCTGCCCTGGCTGACCGGGATGAGTGGTGGGTTGTATTTGGCTGGCAGCAGTGTGCTGAATCTTGGTTTCATCGGTTATGCGCTGAAGCTGAAATTTGCCGATGAACCTGGCCATGCATGGGCAACCTTCAAGTATTCGATTTGGCATTTGCTGGCGCTGTTCGTGGTCTTGTTGGCCGATCACTGGTTGGTAGCGCTGCTGGTTTAGCTGTGGGCTTAATGACTGCTTAGCTGCAGCATTGGCCCGCTCCCTGAATATTCCCATCCTGCAGACTGGGAATAGCCCCTGTGGATTTTGTCCATGGGGGCTTTTTATTTGCGCCTGAACACCAGATAATCGCTGGTCGGGTATCGAGAGTTGAGGTTGTTGTGCTGCAAGCGTTGCGAGATAGAACATTGCACCGTCAGGTGTTTGCCCTGGCGCTGCCGATGGTGCTGTCGAATATTACGGTTCCCTTGCTGGGCCTGGTCGATGCGGCGGTGATCGGGCACCTAGAGCATGCCTGGTATCTTGGCGGGGTTGCCGTAGGCGGGACCATGATCAATGTGACGTTCTGGTTGTTGGGCTTCTTACGGATGGCCACAACCGGGCTCAGTGCCCAGGCCTACGGTGCTTCTGATCGCGATGCTCAGGCAACGGTTTTTATCCAGGGTATCGCCTTGGCGTGGTTGATGGCGCTGGTGCTGATTGTGTTCCACCGACCGGTTGCCGATCTGATCTTCCATTTCAGCTCGGCCAGCGGTGAAGTAAAGCACTATGCCGAGCAGTATTTCTCCATCCGAATTTGGGGGGCACCTGCAGCGTTGGCAAACTTTGTCATTATGGGCTGGTTGCTGGGTAGCCAAAACGCCAAGTTACCGATGTGGCTGCTGATTGTGACCAACGTGGTCAATATCAGCATGGATGTACTGTTTGTCCTCGGTTTTGGCTGGAAAGTGCAGGGAGCGGCGGCGGCGTCGGTACTGGCCGAATATAGCGGCCTGGTGTTGGGGCTATGGTTTGTCTCCCGTCAATGGCTGAGCCAAGCGCTGCCGGCATGGCGAAGCAAATTGCGCAGCATGCGCAATGGCACTGGTCGGTTGCTCAAGCTCAACCGGGATATCTTCCTGCGCAGCCTGTGCCTGCAATTAACTTTCACCTTCATGACATTCCAGGGGGCCACACTTGGCGATAATGTGGTGGCTGCTAATGCGGTGCTGATGAGTTTTCTGATGCTGGTCTCCTATGCCATGGATGGGTTTGCCTATGCCATGGAGGCGATGGTAGGCAAGGCGATTGGTGCCCGTAACCGTGCCGAGCTTGGTCGCAGTTTGGTCGGCACGACGTTTTGGAGTTTGATGATATCTCTGATACTGACTATGGCGTTTACCGTTTTTGGCAGTGACATCATCGCCCTGATTTCTGATATTCCTGCCGTACAACATGAAGCGGCCCTGTACTTACCATGGTTGGCGGCAGTGCCGCTGGTGGCGATGTGGTGCTTCTTGCTCGATGGCATCTTCATTGGGGCAACAAGGGCTAGGGAAATGCGCAACAGCATGTTCGTTGCTACCTGTTGCTATTTTGCTTTCTGGTGGTTGCTGGCCGATTTTGGCAATCATGCACTATGGGGAGCCATGTTGGGATTCATGGCAATGCGGGGAATGGGTTTAGCCGTGGTATTTGCTTATCAATGGCAAAAAAATATTTTCCTGCAACCTGCCAGTGCAAACAAATAGTTAGGATGACATGACTTATTTTGCTCATTTTTTCGACTAAAAATGCTACCCATGTGGCAAAGTGCTGGTTAAAATGTAACCTTTTTGCCACCTGGGAGGACAAATGAGAAAAGCAGTACTGGTGTTTTTTTTAACGATAATGACGGTCAGCTGGGGCGTGCCGGCCATGGCAGCAGGCCAAGGTAAGTCATACAAGGTTACGGCAACGGCGTATAATTCGGTGAGGGGCCAGACCAACTCTAATCCAACGATTGCAGCTTGGGGCGATCGGCTTAAACCGGGGATGAAAGCCATCGCGATTTCCCGAGATTTTCTGGGAAGGGGATTCAAGCGCGGCACCATCGTTAAAATCTCCGGCCTGCCGGGTGAGTATGTGGTGCTGGACAAGATGAACAAGCGTTGGAGCAACAAGATTGATATCTACATGGGGCAGGATATCAAAGCGGCAAGGAACTGGGGGCGTCGCAATGTGACCATTACCGTTGTGAAGTCATAACAACGGCATCAAAAACCTGAAAATATAACTGTTCTAGCTAATCGAATAGAACCGCTATCTTTTCAGATTCGAGAGAATACCAAGCGTGTAACCTTTTTTTGAGCGGCACTATTCAGTTTGGTATACAAAAAAGCGAGAGCCTTGGCTCTCGCTTTTTTATGTATGTTACTCAGCAGGGAAGCGGCTAGTAGTAAGAGTGCTCACCACGTGCGTGCTCGGTGATATCGCGTACACCAGTTAGCTCGCCGGCAAATTGGGCCAGTAGCTCTTTTTCGATGCCTTCTTTCAAGGTCACGTCGACCATTGAACAGCCGTTACAGCCACCGCCAAACTGAAGGATAGCGACGCCATCTTCGGTAATTTCAGCCAGTGATACATTGCCACCGTGACCAGCCAGCTGCGGGTTAACCTGCGTTTGGATCACGTAGTCGACACGTTCCATTAGCGACGCGTCGTCAGACACTTTGCGTACCTTGGCATTGGGTGCTTTCAGTGTTAGTTGTGAGCCCATTTTGTCAGTGACAAAATCAACTTCCGCATCTTCGAGGAACGGTAGGCTAAGCTCATCAACGAAAGCTGAGAACAGGTCGAATTTGATTTCGGTGTCACTAGCTTCCACAGCTTCCGGTGGACAGTAGGACACGCCGCACTCTGCATTTTGGGTCCCAGGGTTTACCACGAATACACGGATGTTTGTCCCTTCCGGCTGTTGGGCCAGAAGTTTGCCGAAGTGCTGTTGAGCATTCTCAGTAATAGTAATCATAGACACGACGTAATACCTGACTTATTTAGTAAGATTAATTCTATTCTACTCTTTGCTGCCCTTTCTATCACCCATTAATATTTGCAACCATGATTTCGACACAGATCTCGGTGATTTTCTTGAAAATTTTCACGCCGGGGTATAGCACAGGCAATAGATATCGACTCGCTCCACTCCGTGATTGTGTAGTAGGGTCGCCGCTGAAGCAACGGTACTGCCGGTGGTGACGACATCATCGACAAGGGCGACATGGGAAGGCAGCGCCTTATCGGTAAGTATAAATGCCCGCTCAAGATTATGCTGACGCTGGACCTTGTTGAGGCGATGCTGGGGAGGCGTATAGCGCTGGCGCTTTATTCTCTGGGTATCAAGGTGACTGCCGGTATGCTGGGCGACGACTTGGGCGATAAGGCTGCTTTGGTTGAAACCACGCTTAAGGCGGCGAAGCGGATGCAGCGGGATGGGCAGCAATAATGGAGCGGGATCATCGATTTGTTGCGCCAGCAGCTCGCCGAGAGGATTGGCCAGCCAGAATTTTCGTTGGAATTTGAACTGGTGGATCACATGGCGTAAAGGGAATTGATATTCGCCGGCGCGGTAGAAGCGCTGCCATGGCTGAGGAGCGTTGAGGCAATGACCGCAGTGATCGGCATCCTCCAAGAGGGTGTGGCCGCAGTGATGGCAATATGGCGGGCATGGAAAGCGAGCCAGACAATGCTGGCACCATATTGAGTGTGGGCCCGCGGCAGGAAGGTGGCATAACTGGCAGCGGTGGCCGCGGCGGAGAAAGTTGGTGAATTGAGTAATAAACGATACCATCCGTGTGATCCCTAGGCGTAAATAAAGGAAATATAGATGACCGCAGAGCTGCATTGGCAAACCCAAGGGCAAGGTTCCGATCTACTTCTCATTCATGGGTGGGGAATGAATGGTGCTGTGTGGCAGCAAGTACTTCCTATGCTGGCTCAGCATTACCGGGTCCATGTGGTTGATCTGCCGGGTTATGGTCACAGCCAGCACTGCTCGGTTGCCGATGTTGATGAAATGGCCGGTATGCTGCTGGAGCAAGCGCCAGAGCAGGCGACGTGGCTGGGCTGGTCTTTGGGGGGCTTGGTCGCCACCAGCGCCGCGCTTCAGGCACCAGATCGGGTCGAGCAGTTGGTGACTGTCGCTAGCTCGCCGTGTTTTGCGGCTGAAAAAGCGTGGCGGGGGATCAAGCCGGAAGTCTTGGCCGATTTTCGCCGTCAGCTTGATCTGGATTTTAGGACTACGATAGAGCGTTTCATGGCCCTGCAGGCGATGGGAAGCCCGTCGGCAAGACAGGATATCCGCCATCTCAAGGAAGCTGTATTGTCCCGACCCGAGCCCGAGCCGGAAGCACTGGCTTTGGGGCTAGATATGTTGGCTCAGGTGGATTTACGGCCAGAGCTTGGTGCTATATCCCAACCATGGTTGAGGCTCTATGGCCGACTCGATGGCTTGGTGCCAGCCAAGGTCGCCCGCGATCTCGACAAGCTCGCCCCGCAGTCGCAGCAACATGTATTTGCGGCTGCCTCCCATGCGCCGTTTATCTCCCATCCTGATGAATTTATCGATACGCTAAAAGCATTTACAGGTTAGTATGATTTTACAGGCTAGCAAGCGTGGATGTTTATGATGTTCGTGACGTGTTCGGCCTAAACTTTTTGGCGTTTGTGCCGATAGCACTATTAGAGCAATTTTTCGATATTATTCCTGGCTTTAGCGCTATGGTGGAAAGGGAAAACCAACATGACAATCGGTACTATCAATACTTCGTCAACCTATACCCCAGCAAGTCTACAGGCTGCAGCACAGCCTGATATTCGTGCGGCAATGGATAACGCAGCCAAGCAAAGTCAAGATATGCCGGCTAGCCAGACTAAGGTGTCGATTTCAGACCAGGCTCGCCAGTTGCAGGCTGATGATGCCATGGCGCAGAAGACAAAACCGCAAGAGACGGAAAAAGATATGGGAGATAAGGCCGAAGCTTTTGCCTATGGTGCATTGGGAATGGATCATCCTGATGAGGTCAAATCCAATAGTGACGGCTTTTATAACGCCGGACAGTGGTTGGCTGCAGCGGGAACGGTCGCGACCGTTCTATTGGCTGTCGCCTGACAGCTTGAAAAATTACGCCCTACTTCAATACCGCCCGCAGCCTGATGCGCAGATGACAGGAGAGATGTACCAACATGTTAGTCACTCCCGTACAGGTGGGCGCGCCTGCCGTTGCCCCGACGATTAATCCGCCAACCGAGCAAACCGCGCGGGATAATCGTGTACGCGAGAAAATTGTCCCCACGACAGAAATGCAGTCATCAGCCCAAGAGCGGGCGCTGAGTAGCGAAGAAAAACAACTCAAGAAGCCGTCATGGGATCCTGCCGAACACCCCAACTACCAGCAAGCCGTTGAAGAAAAGCATTACGGCTATCAAGAATCAATGGAAATGTTGGTTAAAGTCCTGTCGGCTGACAGTTATTTAGCGGATGTCAATGATCTGGGGTATTCCATGCACATCAAGCTCCCCCGAGAACTACTTGAAGCGCTGGAGCAGATCAGCCAGTTCGCGCGCACCAAAGGCGTCGTTGCCCACAAATACGCGCAGGCAACAGTGCCGAACCCGCCAACGGAATATTTGGTGGTATTGTAACCGCGATCCTAGAGTCTAAAAAAAGAGCCAGCATGAGAATGCTGGCTCTTTTTTATATCCAGAGGTTATACCAACCGACATAAATATTTGATCAACTACTTATCCAGATTGGTATTAGCCTCTGGTTATTTCTTCTTGGCGTTGGCAAATGCGGCAGCGAATGCACCGCCCATCGCGTTGTTGCCATTGTCAGCCGGTTTGTTCTGGCGCTGACGTGGCTGGTGATTGCTCTGTGGACGGTTGCCTTGTGAACGCTCGCCCTGAGGCTTGCGAGCAGGCTTGTTGTCTTGGCCTGGCTCGTCGCTTAGGCGCATTGACATGCCGATCCGTTTACGTTGCAAATCCACCTCCATCACCTTGACCTTGACGATGTCGCCGGCCTTAACCACTTCACGCGGATCGGACACGAACTTGTCCGACAGGGCAGAGATATGCACTAAGCCATCCTGGTGGACACCGACATCGACAAAGGCACCGAAGTTGGTGACATTGGTGATCACCCCTTCAAGTACCATACCCAGGATCAGATCTTTGACCTCGTTGACCCCTTCGGCGAAAGTTGCGGTCTTGAACTCAGGGCGTGGGTCACGGCCTGGTTTGTCGAGCTCGCTGATAATATCAGTCACGGTTGGCAAGCCGAATTTATCATCAGTGTAGTCTGCGGCTTTGACTGTGCGCAGGAACTCGCTGTTGCCGATGATAGCATCGAGTGCCTTGTCGTTGGCGGCGGCAATGTTCTTGACCACGGCATAGGATTCCGGGTGAACTGCTGAGCTATCAAGTGGGTTCTTGCCTCCCATAATACGCAGGAAGCCAGCACACTGCTCGAATGCTTTTGGCCCAAGACGAGAGACTTTTTTCAGCGTAGTGCGGCTATCGAAGCGGCCGTTCTCATCACGGTAGCTGACAATGTTCTGGGCTATGGTGCTATTCAAGCCAGCTACGCGGGTCAGCAGGGCAGGTGAAGCCGTGTTGACATCGACACCCACGGCATTTACACAGTCCTCGACCACCGCATCCAGTCGTTTGGCCAGCATGCTCTGGCTAACATCGTGCTGGTACTGGCCCACACCGATGGATTTCGGATCGATTTTCACCAGCTCCGCCAGCGGATCTTGCAGGCGGCGGCCGATAGATACCGCGCCACGCAGTGACACGTCCAGATTCGGGAATTCATTGGCGGCCAGCTCGGAAGCCGAGTAGACCGATGCCCCGGCTTCGCTCACCATTACGCTTTGGATCTTGAGGTTGTTGTCTTTGAGCAAGTTGGCAACAAAACTGTCTGTTTCACGTGAAGCAGTGCCGTTGCCGATCGCAATCAAATCGACATCATGCTTGTTAAACAGTGCCAGCAAGGTTGCTTCGGCTTCGGCAACACGGGATCGGGCGGTGTGTGGATAGATAGTGGCAGTATCAAGGACTTTGCCGGTGCTATCGACAACCGCGATCTTACAGCCAGTACGCAAGCCCGGATCCAGCGCCAGCGTCACGCGCGGGCCGGCCGGTGCGGCCATTAGCAAGTCCTTGAGGTTGTCGGCAAACACCTGCATCGCGCCGTCTTCAGCTTTTTCCTTCAGTGCCGCCATGAGCTCGGTTTCCAGGTGCATGGCAATTTTGATCCGCCATGTCCAGCTAATGACTTGTTTGCGCCAGGTATCGGCCGCTTGGGTACCCAAGGTCACCTTAAGGTGGTCGGCAATCATCACTTCGCAGTAGGAGCCGCGAACGCCTTCGTCCTGATTCGGATCGGCATTGAGGCTAATTTGCAAGAAGCCTTCGTTACGGCCACGGAATAAGGCCAAAGCACGGTGGGAAGGGATATTCTTGAACACTTCGCTGTACTCGAAGTAATCCTTGAATTTGGCACCTTCCTGCTCCTTGCCTTCCACAACTCGAGAGGTGAGCTCGGCTTGAGATAGCAAATGGCGGCGAATTTTCTCCAGTAATGTGGCATCTTCAGCAAAGCGCTCCATCAAGATGGCGCGGGCACCGTCGAGCACGGCTTTGCTATCGGCAAAGCCTTTGTCGGCATCGATATAGGTTGATGCGCTTTCTTCCGGCGTTTGGCTTGGATCGGCCCATAACGAGTCGGCCAGAGGCTCAATACCGGCTTCAATGGCAATTTGCCCTTTGGTACGGCGCTTGGGCTTGTAAGGCAGGTAGAGATCTTCCAGGCGGGTCTTGCTGTCGGCATCGTTGATAGCCGCTTCGAGCACGGCTGTTAGTTTGCCCTGCTCGGTAATGGATTTGATGATCACCTGGCGGCGATCTTCGAGCTCGCGCAGGTAGCCAAGGCGCGATTCGAGGTTGCGGAGTTGGGTATCGTCCAGTCCGCCGGTCACTTCCTTACGGTAACGGGCCACGAAAGGCACGGTGTTACCATCATCGAGCAAAGTGATTGCCGCTGTGACTTGTTCCTGGCGAACATTCAGCTCGTTGGCAATCAACTGGTTGATCGTATTGCTCATCCGTTCATTTCTCTTGTTGTCTTGTATAAGCCCATTCTACGGGCGATTGGAAGGCAGGCAAGGCATTGTGTGTTAGCGATCTGTCAGTATCTGACAGCGTTATCAAACCGCCACTATTGATAGCGGATACTGTTGACAAACCACTCTTTTTTGCCTGCAGGTGTGTTGACCTCCACCTCGTCATCGACTTCTTTTTTCAACAGGGCACGGGCCATGGGGGAGTCAATCGAGATGTAGTCGTTGCGGCCGTAGATCTCATCCGGGCCGACAATACGGAAAGCCTTAGTCTCGCCTTCGTCGTTTTCGATCTCGACAAAGGCACCAAAGAAGATCTTGCCGTCTTGTTGTGGTGAGTAATCGACAACCTGTACTAGCTCCAGACGCTTGCGCAGGTAGCGCACTCGGCGGTCGATTTCACGCAGGCGCTTTTTATTATACTGGTAGTCGGCATTTTCGGAGCGATCACCGAGGCTGGCGGCCCAAGTGACTTTCTTGGTGACCTCTGGGCGTTCTTCCTTCCATAGGAAGTCGAGTTCACGTTTAAGCTTGTCATAGCCCTCGCGGGTAATGAGGTTGGTTTTCATTGCAGGGTCCGGTTATCTATCGGGTTGCTGAAACTGAATGTCTCACTTGTTTCACATAGTCGTTCGGTGCGAGTCACAGATCAAGTGTCAGCGACTCAGAATGCGTATTGTTTTGGATAGTTCATTGGATTTAGGTTAGTTTAAAAGGTAAGTAAACAAAGGGTGTCGTTGCGGTAACAGAGCAAAGCACCAGAAAACTGGCGTTTTTGACATAAACGGTAACAATTTAGTGGTTATTTTAGCTGCATTTTTCAGCTAACCGCTGGGTGCGTCGAGTAAAATACGGCCAAAGCACGATAACTTTGGTCGATGCAAGTAAGGTGAGATATGCAGGAAAATTATAAGATTCTAGTTGTTGATGATGACATGCGTCTGCGCGCGCTACTGGAGCGTTACCTGTCAGAGCAGGGATTCCAAGTGCGTAGCGTGGCCAACGGTGAGCAAATGGACCGCTTATTGTCCCGTGAAACTTTCCACCTGATGGTATTGGATTTGATGCTGCCGGGTGAAGATGGCCTATCGATTTGCCGCCGTTTACGTAATGCCAACAACATGCTGCCGATCCTGATGCTGACTGCCAAAGGTGACGAAGTAGACCGCATTGTCGGCTTGGAAGTCGGTGCGGATGATTACCTGCCTAAGCCATTCAACCCGCGTGAATTGCTGGCTCGTATCCGTGCAGTACTTCGCCGTCAAACTGTTGAAGCGCCTGGTGCCCCGAGTGTGGATAGCAAGGTTATCGAGTTCGGTGAGTTCCGCCTGAACTTGGGTACCCGTGAAATGTTCCGTGGCGAAGAGTCAATGCCGCTGACTTCGGGTGAGTTTGCAGTATTGAAAGCCTTGGTGACCAATGCTCGTGAGCCGATGTCCCGTGACAAGCTGATGAACATGGCCCGTGGCCGTGAATATTCGGCGATGGAGCGCTCGATTGACGTTCAGATCTCGCGCCTGCGCCGGATGATTGAAGAAGACCCAAGCCGCCCGCGTTACATCCAGACCGTTTGGGGACTGGGTTACGTGTTTGTTCCGGACGGCAGCGAGGCGTAAGCCATGCGACTGTCGCCACGCAGTACTTTTACCCGGACACTGATCCTTCTGGCTGGCTTGTTGATAGCCAGCCAGATTTTTTCTTACCTGGCTGTCCTCAACTATGCCTTGCTGCCGAGCTTACAGCAGTTCAACCGGATCCTTGCCTATGAAGTGCGCTTGATGCTTAAGGAGGATGTGGAGCTGGCCGACGGTAATACTTTCCACCTTGATACGCCACTGCGCCGTCAGTTGCTCGAGCAACTGGGTGTGACTTTGCATTCTGAAGACGGGACCGATCCGATCCATGATGAGGAGCTGAAGGAGTTTTCCAAGGCGACGGTGATTGAGTATCTCAGTGAGGAGATGACCCAGGAGCTGGAATCGCCGACGGAAGTACGTTTGGTTCTGGGGGCGGACAGTTATGTACTGTGGTTGAAAAGCGAGTCGATACCCGGCTATCTGATGCGGATCCCACTTTCTGAATTGCAGGAAGATGATTTCTCGCCGCTGTTCCACTACAGCCTGATCATTGCCTTTATGGTGATTGCGGGTGGCTGGTTGTTTATCCGGATCCAGAACCGACCTTTGGTGGCACTGGAGCAAGCGGCCTTGCAGGTTGCTAGGGGCGAAACGCCACCGGTGTTACCTGAACGTGGGGCATCGGAGATTCGCGCTGTAACCAAGGCGTTCAACAGGATGTCGGCGGGTATCAAACAGCTTGAAGATGATCGTGCCCTGCTGATGGCTGGGGTGAGCCACGACTTGCGTACCCCGTTGACCCGGATCCGCTTGGCGACCGAAATGATGTCACCGGAAGATGGTTACTTGGCCGAGAGCATGATTAAGGACACCGAGGAGTGTAACGAGATCATCAGCCAGTTCATGGACTACCTCAAGTCAACCAAGAAACAGGCAGAGGAAGAGCTGGAACTTAACTATCTGCTGGAAGAAGTCGCGGAAGCCGAAGGGGGCTATGAGCGCCAGGTTGAGCTTGAGCTGACTGAGATCCCCGGTGTCGTTACCGGTAATGGGGTGTCAATTAAACGCTCTATTGCCAATTTGGTGGTCAATGCCCAGCGTTATGGTAATGGTTGGGTTAAGATATCTAGCGGTACGGCTGCGGATCGCAAGAGTGCGTGGTTTTGTGTCGAGGACGATGGTCCCGGTATTGCGCCCGATCAGGTGGCTAGGATGTTCCAGCCGTTGACCCGTGGTGACACGGCACGTGGCACGGATACTGAAGGTACCGGTTTGGGACTGGCGATAGTCAAACGTATCATCGACCAGTACGAAGGGGTCATTCAGGTATCTAACCGCCGAGAAGGTGGCCTGCGGGTACAAATTAGCTTGCCCTTGCTCGTCAAGAAATTACCGGTCAAAAAGTAATAGTTGTTCGTCTGAACCAAGGCCGCGTGGCGTAAAAAAAGCGAAGGTGATATCACCTTCGCTTTTTTATTGCCTGTTGCTGGATATTAGGCATTAGAATAATTTTCTCGTTGGCCGAGCCAGCGGTCGATAATCGCCTTGGCGTTGTCCGGGTAGTTGTCGTGCAGGTAGCGGGCCAGTTTCTGGACTTGCGGGATCAGGTGCTGGTCACGGATCAGATCGGCAACCTTGAAGTCAGCAACACCGGTCTGCTTGGTGCCGAGCAATTCGCCGGGACCGCGGATTTCCAAATCGCGTTGGGCTATCACAAAGCCATCGCTGCTTTCACGTAATACCCCAAGTCGTTTCTGCGCCGTTTTAGATAGCGGGGCATGGTAGAGCAGAACACAGTGGCTGGCGACATTGCCCCGGCCAACCCGGCCGCGTAACTGGTGCAGCTGGGCTAATCCGAGCCGCTCGGGGTTTTCAATCACCATCAGGCTGGAATTGGGCACATCGACGCCCACTTCGATAACAGTGGTAGCAACCAGTAGGTGCAACTCGCCATCCTTGAAGCGCTTCATCACTTGCTGCTTTTCTGCCGGTTTCATCCGGCCATGGACCAAACCGATATTGAGCTCCGGCAACTGGGCCGTTAGCTCGTCGGCGGTATCGGACGCCGCTTGCGCTTCCAGTACCTCGGACTCATCAATCAGGGTACAGACCCAGTAGGCCTGGCGACCTTCATTGAGGCAGGCCGATCGAATGCGTTCGATGATTTCAGGGCGGCGTGAATCGGGCAGGGCCACGGTTTGGATCGGGGTACGCCCCGGTGGTAGCTCATCAATGACCGAGGTTTCCAAGTCGGCATAGGCAGTCATCGCCAAGGTACGTGGAATCGGGGTCGCAGTCATGATCAGCTGGTGCGGATAGCAACCGCCATTGGCCCCTTTCTCCCGTAGCTCTAGGCGTTGATGGACCCCGAAACGGTGCTGTTCGTCAATAATGACCAAAGCCAAGTTATTGAATACGACCTGCTCTTGGAATAAGGCGTGGGTACCCACTACCATTTTGGCTTCGCCACTTTCGATGCGGGCCAGCTCTTTATCACGGGCTTTGCCTTTGAGCTTGCCGGCTAGCCAGCCGACTTCAATACCCATCGGGTTGAGCCAGGAAGCAAAGTTGATGGCATGCTGTTCGGCCAGCAATTCGGTCGGTGCCATCAGGGCCACTTGATAGCCATGCTCGATAGCACGTAGTGCGGCTAGCGCAGCAACCAGAGTTTTGCCCGAGCCGACATCACCCTGAACCAAGCGCATCATAGGGTGTGGCACGCCAAGATCGCGCTCGATATCGGCGACTACCCGTTGCTGGGCGCCGGTTGGGATGAACGGCAGGCTCTCTAGCAGTTTGTTTTTGAGCGTATTACTTTCGGCAAGCGGCCAGGCGGCATGGCGCTGGCTTTTATGGCGCACGGCCAGCATCGACAGGTTCTGTGCCAGCAACTCTTCGAGGATCAGGCGCTGCTGGGCCGGATGCTTGCCTTCCTCTAGCTGATCGAGCGATACATCCGGTGTTGGCCGGTGCATCACATGCAGCGCTTGGGAGAGGGTCATCTGGCGGTCGTACAAGCCTTCCGGTAGCAACTCGCGCACCGCAGACTTGTCGAGCAGGCGCATGGCTTGATCGGTCAGGTTACGCAGGGTTAGCTGGCGTAGGCCATCGGTGGTCGGGTAGACCGGTGTCAGGGTTTCCTCGGTGCTGAGTTCGGTGGGCTCGGAGAATACTTTGTAGTCGGGATGAATGATCTCCAGCCCGTATTTACCGCGCTTGATCTCACCGTAGGCTTTGACCTGTTTGCCTTCGCTCAGGCTGTTTTTCATTGCTGCGTTGAAGTTGAAAAAACGCAGGGTGGCAGTGCCGCTCTGATCGCTGATTTTTACGGTCAGCATCCGACGTTTGCCAAAGGCGATGTTGCTGCTGAGTACCTCGCCCTGAATGGTCAGATGCTGGCCGGCCATCGCACTGGCAATTGGCCAGATCCGGGTGCGGTCTTCGTAGCGGAGCGGTAGGTGGAAGAGGAGATCCTGCACTGTATGCAGGCCGATTTTTTCCAGTTTTTCTGCCATTTTGGCACCAACCCCTGACAGTTCAGTCAGGGCAATGGTATCGAGAAGTTGTCCGCTCATTACTACTCCATTATGGCCACATCCGTTATGGCTACATCCGTTTAAGGTAAGGATTTTTTCTTTTTCGGTTCGGTCGCCTGCATGATGCTCCACCATTGCTCATCGGCAGCAATTTGGCCGTTCTCGTCCAGTGGCGGATAAGGCAGCCCCTTGCGGCGGGCAACCTTGGCCAGTACTGGATGGCCGCGCTCGAACAGGATGCGGTGAACCACCTCATCGGGCAGCGGGGTTTTATCCCTGTTATACATACCGGCATTTTGGCGCTGGCGCTGGGCTTCATACAAGATCAGAGCACTGGCCACTGAGACATTCAGTGACTGTACCATACCTACCATTGGGATGATGATATCCTGATCGGCCATCGACAGGGCTTCAGCGGTGATCCCATTTTTCTCGCCACCCAAGATAACAGCGGTTGGTTTGGTGTAGTCGATCTCACGAAAATCAACCGCAGTATCGGATAGGTTGGTTGCCAATACCTGCATCCCTTGCGCTTTTAGAGCGCCGACTGCATCGACCATTGTGTCGTGGGTTTCGAGTTCGACCCAATTCCGGGCTCCAGCCGAAGTGTGGCCCAGCACTTTCATGCCATCTTTGGGCCATACGGCATGGACCTTGTGGATCCCGACTGCATCTGCGGTACGGACAATCGCCGAGACGTTATTGGGTTTGTGGACTTCTTCCATGCACACCGTCAAGTCTGGCTGGCGGGTGGCAAGGACCTCGTGAATACGTTGGAAGCGTTCTGGGCTCATTGTTATATGTTACCTAAAGAAAACGCCCGAGAACGGGCGTTTTTAATTTTTGACGGGCCAAGCGAGATGCTGGCGCGATTAATTTTTCTGGCGTGAAACACGCACCACATTGGGCATGACTCGGATCCGGCGCATGATATCGGCCAGATGGATACGCCCCTTGGTGGTCAGGCGCACGGTAATGGTATACAGGCGGCCGTCTTTCTCTTCCGTTGCCAGGCCCTGAATATTGGATCCGGTCGCGGCTATGGTATTGGTCAAATCGGCCAGTGCACCTTGGTGATTTTGCATATCGACCTTGAGCGAGGTAACAAACTCTTGCTCGAAGTCTTCGCTCCACTCAACCGCCATGTATTTGTCTGGCTCTTTCTGGTAACCACGGATATTGGCACATTCCTCGCGGTGGATCACCAAGCCTTTGCCTGGGCTGACATGGGCCATGATCGGGTCACCGTGGATAGGGTGACAGCAGTTGGCAAAGGTCAACAAGATACCGTCAGCACCGCGGATCGGCAGGCGTTGATCGGTTTCTTTCGTTGTCAGCTCGTCGGCGTTGCCGAGTAGGCGACGAGCAATGACCACACTCATCAGCTCACCGAGGCCTATCTCTGCCAGCAATTCTTCGAGGCTTGCCAGACGTAGATCGGTCAATACCTGGCGCAGATTACCTTCATCAATCTGGTCGATGTTGATAGCACCGAGGGCATGGTTGAGCAGGCGGCGGCCAAGGGTGATGGACTCTTCGCGACGCATGGTCTTGAGCACTTGACGGATCTTAGTGCGGGCGCGTGACGTCACCACGTAGTTGAGCCAAGCGGCATTCGGGCGGGCACCCGGTGCGCTGATGATCTCAATGGTTTGGCCGTTTTTAAGCGGTTTGCTCAGCGGGTATGGTTGGCGCTCGACACGGGCACCGACACAAGCATTACCGACATCGGTATGTACTGCGTAGGCAAAATCGACCGCGGTGGCACCAACAGGCAATTCAACAATCCGGCCTTTTGGCGTAAAGACGTAAATCTCATCCGGGAACAGATCCGACTTAACGTTTTCAATGAATTCGAATGAGCTGCCGGCGCTTTGCTGAAGCTCAAGTAGGCTCTGCATCCAGCGCTGGGCTTTAACCTGCGCCGTGGTGCCAGAGCTCTCACCGTCTTTGTATGCCCAGTGGGCAGCGACACCTTTGTCGGCCATCTGATCCATATCTTCAGTACGGATCTGGACTTCCACCGGTACCCCGTGCGGGCCGACCAGTGAGGTATGCAATGACTGGTAGCCGTTGGCTTTCGGGATCGCGATATAGTCTTTCATCCGGCTCGGGCGGGGCTTGTACAGGTTATGGACCTGCCCCAGTACGCGATAGCAGGTATCCAGATCCTTGACCAGTACGCGGAAAGCGTAGATGTCCATGATCGAATGGAAGCGCTGCTCCTTGTTCTTCATCTTGTTGTAGATGGAGTACAGGTTTTTCTCGCGGCCTTGCACCGTGCCTTCAATCCCCGCGTCTTTGAGGCGACCCTCAATTTCGGCGTGGATCTTATTAATCATTTCTTTGCGGTTACCCCGTGCGGCAGCCACCACTTCCTTCAAAACACGGTAGCGGTTTGGATACAGGGCTTCGAAACCCAGCTCTTCCAGTTCGGTTTTGATATTGTGGATACCTAAGCGGTGCGCCAGCGGAGAGAAGATCTCCAGCGTCTCGCGGGCAATTCGACGACGTTTATCCGGACGCAGAGCACCCAGGGTGCGCATATTGTGCGTACGGTCGGCCAGCTTGATAAGGATAACGCGGATGTCATGGGCCATGGCCATGATCATCTTGCGGAAGTTCTCTGCTTGCGCTTCTTTGCGGTCGCGGAACTTCAGCTTGTCCAGCTTGGAAACCCCATCAACCAACTCGGCCACGGTGGAGCCAAAGCGACTGTCGAGATCATCTTTGGTGACCTCGGTATCTTCTATGACATCGTGGAGGAGGGCTGCCATCAAGGTTTCGTAGTCGAGGCGCATTTCGGCCAAGATACGGGCAACGGCAATCGGATGGATGATGTAAGGTTCGCCACTGGAGCGGGTCTGCCCTTCGTGGGCATCACGCGCAACTAAATATGCCTGCCTGAGCGCCTCTATTTGAGACTCAGGCAGGTATTCGATTGCGACTTCTTTCAGGCTATCAAAAAGATACAATTCGCCCGGTTCCCTGAATTAACGGTTGTCGCCAGCAATAGCGCTAACAGCTGCTAGCTCTGCTGCTTCTTGCTCTTGAAGTTCCTGACGCTCGCGAGCATCAAGGATATCTTTAGTGATTAGGCCTTCTTCGATTTCACGAAGTGCGATCACTGTGTACTTGTCGTTTTCTTCAGGTACCAGTGGATCCTTACCGCCAGTTTGCATTTGACGAGCGCGGCGTGAAGCAATTTGGATCAGATCGAAACGGTTGCCAATTTTATCAACAGCGTCTTGAACAGTTACGCGTGCCATGGAGGACTCCAGTGGTTATCTATAAGTAAAGAGGGAAAATTGTACAAAAATACTTACTGTTCTGCCAGTAGCGCATTCAACATGCTGCTATATTTAGCAGCTTGTTTGTCTTGCTTCAATCGTTCAGCGCGGATGATGGCTTTAAAATCCAATAAAGCAGCATCGAAATCATCGTTAACGATCACGTAATCGTATTCGTTGTAATGAGAGATCTCTGCGCGGGCTTCTTGCATGCGGCGGGCAATAACAGTTTCGCTGTCTTGACCACGTGCATTCAGGCGACGTTCCAGCTCTTCTTTTGACGGGGGCAGAATAAACAGACTTTTCGCTTGTGGCATCTGCTTGCGGATTTGACGCGCACCTTGCCAGTCGATGTCGAGGAATACGTCGATCCCTTTGTTTAGCTGCTCCTCAATCCAAAGGCGAGAGGTGCCATAGAAGTTACCGAAGACTTCAGCGTGCTCTAAAAATGCACTTTTTTCAGTGAGTTCAGTAAATTCTTCTACGCTGACAAAATTGTAATGAACACCGTGCTGCTCACCCGGGCGCATACCACGCGTAGTGTGAGAGACGGATACTTTCATGTCATAGGTCGGATTTGTTTCAAGAAGGGCGTTAATCAAACTTGATTTACCAGCACCGCTTGGGGCCGACACGATGTATAGAGTACCTTTGCTCATTGCCTATTTTCACTCAGTGATAGAAGGGCGCGCAGATTATCATGATCCGCGTGCAAAAGAAATTGGCTGGCTGCTTGAAAATTCAACTTTTTGTCTACTCTCAGAGAGCCAATAAACTAAGCCTAGTTGAATTTAGTGTTGTCGAGATAACCTTATTTCAGGTTATCTCGATCTTTATGATGAAAGATAGTGTGCCCCATGCCATTACTTTACTTGTTTTTTTCTGGTCGGGTAAAGCCGCCATAGAGGTCGAGCCGCCGGTGGCGCAAGTTTGTGACCGACCCTTCGGTGTTGAGGTACTTGAGCTTATCGAGCTCGACATCGGCAAAGATGATCATCTCTGTATTGGCGCTGGCCTCGGTAATGGTGGCATCGTGGGGGAAATAGATGTCCGAGGGTGAAAAGACCGCGGACTGGGCATATTGGATATCGACATTATTGACCCGCGGTAGATTACCGACGCTGCCACCGAGTGCGACGTAGCATTCATTTTCGATAGCCCTTGCCTGGGCACATAACCGAACGCGCAAATAACCATTTTTGGTGTCGGTCCAAAAGGGCACGAACATGATTTGGACGCCTTGCTCTGCCAGCATCCGGCCCAGTTCGGGAAACTCGGCATCGTAGCAGATGAGGATGCCGACCCGTCCGGCATCGGTATCGAACACTTTTACCTTATCACCGCCATCAATGACCCAGTCTTTTTGCTCGTGCGGGGTGATATGGATTTTGTATTGCTCATCGATACAACCGTCACGGTGGAGTAGGTAAGAGACATTATAGAGGCGGTCATTCTCCAGCACCGGCATACTGCCTGAAATAATATTGATATTGTAGGTGACTGCCATCTGGGAAAACCGTTGTTTGATCTCCTCGCTAAACTCGCTCAGAAAACGGATGGCCTCAACCGGACTGAGGTCGGGTCTGAGTCCCATCAGTGGGGCATTGAAAAATTCAGGGAATAATGCGAAGTCCGCTTGGTAGTTTGACAGTGAGGAGACAAAAAATTCGGCTTGGTCGATTAGATCGTCGAGCGAGACCATTTTGCGCATTTGCCATTGAACGATACCGATACGGACTATTTTTTTTTCGGATTCAATAATGGACGGCATTTCCTCGTCATAAAACACATTGTCCCATTCCAGCAAGGTGGCGTAGCCGCATGACTTGGCATCTTCCGGCAGGTAATTTTTCATGAGTCGTTTGACATCAAAATCATTGGCGAGCTGGAACGACAGGATGGGATCGTGAGTTTCCTTGCGTTTGACCTTTTCGATATATTCGATGACGGTGAATTGATCGGCGACTTTGTGATAGCCGGGAATACGGCCACCCGCCAAGATGGCCTTGAGGTTGACGCTGCGGCAGAGCTCTTTGCGTGCATCGTAGAGCCGTCTGCCGAGGCGAAGTCCGCGGTAATCCGGATGGACAAACACATCCAACCCGTAGAGCGCATCCCCCGCTGCTTGATGTTGAATGACATTTTGTTCGGTGATGATATCGGTATAGGCGTGGTTAAGTGAAAAGCGGTTGTAGTTAACCTTGATAGTGAGGGCTGCCCCTACTATCTTGCCACTGTCTTCAATACAGATTTGGCCGTCAGGAAATTGATGGATCAAATCCATGATCGTCATTCGCGGCCATGCCCCGCCGACATCCGCAAAGACTAAATTCATTAACGCAGCCAGCTCGTCATAATCACTAGGCTCTATTGCACGAAGGTTTAGCAAAGGGGTATTTGTATCCATTCTCACCATCTCTGTCTGTGTTTAAGCGCTGAGTACTGTCACTGGTTGTTGCTCAGCTGTTTATATTATGTATCACACATGTGGGGGGCGAGAATATTTAATTGTTCTCAACATCGTGCGATGAAGAGAAGGCGAGCTGCGAACTTGCGCTGTGCGCTAACCAAAAAAAGCCCTTGTTTCATTAACAGGGCTTTTGGTGTTCGGTGAGTATAGCGGGGGCTTTACTCGATGTTTTGAATTTGTTCGCGCATCTGCTCGATAAGCACTTTTAGCTCAACGGCGGCTGCGGTGATCTCGGTGTTGATTGATTTTGAGGCCAGGGTGTTCGACTCGCGGTTGAATTCCTGCATCATGAAGTCGAGGCGACGGCCACAGGCACCGCCTTTTTTCATGATCTTCTGGGTTTCTTTGACGTGCGAGTCAAGGCGATCCAGCTCTTCGGCTACGTCGCTCTTTTGCGCCAGCATGATCAGCTCTTGCTCGATGCGGTTAGCATCAAGCTCTACCTTGGCTTCTTCTAGGCGGGTCATGATGCGTTCACGCTGCCACTTAATGACTTCTGGCATCATGCTGCGAACCTTGGTTGCTTCCACTGAAATCGCTTCAAGACGTTGGTCGATAAGCGCCTTCATGTTCTCGCCTTCGCTAGCACGGGCAGCGATGAAGTCATCAACCGTGCTGTCAAATGCACTGAGCAAATCTTTGTTGATAGCATCGAGATCTTGCTCTGGCGCTTCCATCACACCCGGCCAGTTCAATACCTGGAACGGGCCAACATTACCTTCACCGGCAGTCTCTTTTACCCACTTGGCGGCATTGATCACCTGCTTGGCCAGATCTTCATTAATTTTCAGCTCGGTATTGGTGGCTGGGTTTACTTCGAAGCGCAGGTTGCATTCAACCTTGCCGCGGGCCAGGCGCTTGCGGAAACGCTCACGCAGAACAGGCTCTAGGCTGCGAAACTGCTCTGGCATACGTAGGTAAGTTTCTAGGTAGCGTTGGTTTACCGAGCGGATTTCCCATACGGCAGTACCCCAATCGGCTTTAACTTCGCGACGGGCGTAGGCGGTCATGCTATGAATCATTGGCTAGTGGCCTCTAATAGTGGTGGTTGATAACTGCTTTGGGTGGGTTGCTTGTGGCAAGCCACCGTCATAACGTGGAGGTGGTGCGCAGTTATCCGGATGCCAAGAGTATACTTAGCCTTAAGCATATACCCAAGTAACTTGGGTATATGCCGACTCTGCCCGCACTCGGTACGGGAAAAGCCATGCTGGTTGGGTTTCGCGTGCACAACCGGTTGGTTGTGGCTATAATCGCCGGTTAATGTCATCCAGCCAGAGGGAAGCCACTGATGCGTCCAAGCGGAAGAAGCAACAACCAAGTTCGTCCTATTACTATTACCCGTAATTTTACTGCCCATGCCGAAGGTTCGGTGTTGGTTGAATTTGGTGATACCAAGGTGATTTGTACCGCAAGTGTGGAAGAGAATGTGCCGCGCTGGCTAAAAGGTAAAGGTCAAGGTTGGGTGACGGCTGAATATGGCATGCTGCCGCGTGCAACCCACTCGCGCAATCGCCGTGAAGCTGCTGGTGGTAAGCAGGGTGGTCGTACGATGGAAATCCAACGCCTGATCGCTCGTAGCCTGCGTGCTGCAGTTGACTTGGAAGCGCTGGGTGAGCAGATGATCACGGTAGACTGTGATGTTATCCAGGCCGATGGCGGTACGCGTACTGCATCTATCACCGGTGCGATGGTGGCCTTGGTTGACGCTATCAACTATATGCTTGAAAAGGGGACGCTGAAAGCCAGTCCGCTTAAAGGTATGGTTGCGGCTGTTTCTGTCGGTATCTACAACGGTGAGGCGATTTGCGATCTGGAGTATGTCGAAGACTCGGCGGCAGAAACAGACATGAACGTGGTCATGACCGAAGAAGGTAAGATGATCGAGATCCAGGGTACTGCTGAGGGCGAAGCCTTTAGCCACGAAGAATTGCTGGCCATGCTGGCTCTGGCCAAAGACGGCATTGCCGATATCGTCAGCATTCAGAAGCAGGCGCTGGAAAGTTAATTTTTTGAAGCGGTTCCTATTGGAGCCGCTTTTTTTTGGCTTGGATGTCGCTTTGCCTGAAAGCGAGATCCGGGCCATTGATTTAAATAGTAATGACTAGTTGCATCTATTAAGGAGAAACCATGAAAGCATATCAGCGTCAGTTCATCGAATTTGCCTTGGAGAAAGGGGTATTGAAGTTTGGTGAGTTCACTCTGAAATCCGGCCGTAAGAGCCCGTACTTCTTCAATGCGGGTTTGTTCAATACGGGACGTGATCTTGCACGCCTAGGCCGTTTCTATGCTGAGGCATTGGTGGATGCAGGTATCGAGTACGATGTGTTGTTCGGTCCTGCGTACAAGGGGATCCCAATTGCGACCACCACGGCTGTTGCATTGGCTGATCATCATGATGTTGATACCCCTTATTGTTTCAACCGTAAAGAGGCCAAGGCTCACGGTGAAGGCGGTAATTTGGTCGGTAGTGCGCTGGAAGGCCGCATTATGTTGGTGGATGACGTGATCACTGCCGGTACGGCGATCCGTGAATCAATGGAAATCATCAAGGCCAACGGTGCTGACTTGGCCGGTGTGCTGGTTGCCATTGACCGTCAGGAAAAAGGCAAAGGCGAGCTGTCGGCAATTCAGGAAGTCGAACGAGACTTCGGTTGTGCAGTGATCTCTATCGTGTCGCTGGGCGATGTGGTGAGTTACCTAGCAGAGCAGGATGGCATGGAGCAACACCTCGAAGCAGTGAAGGCCTACCGTGCGGAATACGGGGTTTAAGGTGTAAGAACCTAAAATGTAGTTTATGGATAAAGCGAGAGGTGAAAACCTCTCGCTTTTTTATTGAATTGTTAATTAAGGAACGAGGATTTCGCGCCGCTCTTGACCCAGTTCAGCACTGAGAAGGTGCCAGTAATCGTCGAAGTTCGCCGTCGGCTTATACTTGAAGTTTGAGCGGACAAATCGGTTGAGGCTGCCTTCAACCTGACCGAGAAGCTGGGCGGCTAAGATGGATTCGTCAACCGGGAAGCCTTTGCCTTCACGCAGCTTGCGCTCACGCAGGATCTGTCGCAGCTGGGTTTCGATACGCTCAAACAGCTGGTTGATGCGAGCCTGAAGGCGGTCTTGTTCAAACATCAGGGCGTGACCGGTCATTATACGGGTCAGGCCCGGGTTGCGCTCGGCAAAACCGAGGATCAGTTGCAGCACCATGCGCAGGCGTTGAAGGGTGTCTTTTTCATCATCGAGGATGCGGTTGATTCGGGTGGTGATAGCGTCTTCGATAAACTCGATCAGCCCTTCGAACATTCTCGCCTTGCTTGGGAAGTGGCGGTAGAGGGCGGCTTCTGAGACACCAACCTGAGCTGCCAGCTTGGCGGTTGTAATACGTTGGCTGCCTTGGGCAGATTCCAACATTTGTGCCAGCGCTTGCAAAATTTCTTCGCGGCGGTTGTTTTTCTTGTTGCCAGCCATGAATAACCGTTCCTTTTCAAAATAAGACTGTCATTGGACAGGGTGAAACCCGCATATCTTAGCGGCGTAATCCGGTTGTGAAAAGCATTGCCCGCCGATACTGATCTCTTTATCGACAAAAAAAGCCCAACCTGAAGGGCTGGGCTTTATATTTGATCTTATTCGGTTAATTCCTCAGCACCGGCGGTGGGAATTAATCTTGTTGCCCAGCTTTGAATAGTTCGACTATTTCATCGATTAACTGAGTGCCAAGCTCTGCCTTATTGGCTAGCGGCAAGGCTTTATCACCTTTTGGCCAATATAGGTGCAGGGCATTTTGATCGCTGTTGAAGCCTTGCCCTTCGTTCGACACGTCATTGGCACAGATCAGATCAAGTTGTTTACGTGCCAGCTTACTGCGAGCGTACTGTTCGACATCCTGGGTCTCGGCCGCAAAGCCGACAGTGAACGGGCGGCCAGCTTCAAGCGCGGCAATACTGGCAATGATATCCGGGTTTTTCACCAAGCGGATCACCATGTCATCCTCACCATCTTTCTTTTTCATTTTCTGCTCGGCAACCTCTGCCGGGCGGAAATCGGCGACGGCAGCGCAGCCGATGAATATATCACTGGCTGGCGCATGTTCCTGTGCGGCCTGGTGCATTTGCTCGGCGCTGTCAATATTGATACGGGTCACGCCATGGGGCGTGGCCAAGTTGGTCGGGCCGCTGATAAGAGTGACGGTGGCTCCACGTTTAGCCGCAGCTTCGGCAATCGCGTACCCCATCTTGCCGGAACTGTGATTAGTCAGATAGCGAACCGGGTCAATGGCTTCACGGGTCGGGCCGGCAGTTATAGTCAGAGACATACCGCCGAGGTCGGCTGGCTTAAAGAAGTCTTCTGCCAAGTGAACCAGCTGCATTGGTTCGAGCATCCGGCCCGGGCCGACATCACCACAGGCCTGTTCACCGCTCGCTGGCCCCCAGATATGGCAGCCGCGCCGGGCGAGGGTGGCAATGTTTTCTTGGGTGGCCGCATGGCGATACATCTGTTGGTTCATTGCCGGGGCGACAGCTATCGGCGAGTCGGTTGCCAAGCATAGGGTGGTGAGCAAGTCGTTGCCCATACCTGCGGCCATACGTGCGATCAGATCAGCGGTTGCCGGGGCAAGCAGCACCAAGTCGGCCCATTTGGCCAGCTCGATGTGGCCCATTGAGGCCTCTGCTGCAGGATCCAGCAAACTGTCGGATACCGGCCTGCCGGAGACTGCCTGCATGGTGAGCGGGGTTATGAACTCCTTGGCGGCCTTGGTCATAACGACTTGTACCTGTGCGCCGCGCTCAATGAGCCGACGAGTTAGCTCTGCACATTTATAGGCCGCGATGCCGCCGCTGATCCCAAGGAGAATTTTTTTTCCTGCCAAAGTTTGCATCTTATTGCCTGCTCTCGATATCCGGAATGTTAATGCGCCACACCTTACCACCAAAAATTGGTAGTCACCAAAAAAAGCCAGCTTCCTTGCTCGGGATCAAATTTGGTGTGGGGCTGTTGTTAAGGGCTTATGGATGAGGCTTTTGGGTTGCGATCCAGTTGGCAGCTTGGTATCGGGTATTGCAACTCAACCATGCTTTTTTGTGCAGGTGGTAGGAGATACAGTGACGTACCTTGCTTAATACCGAGGAGGGAGCTTAGCTAAGGCTTCAGGAGGTAGATATGTCGCTCAAGTTATTACCGGTGCAGTCTCGGCCGAGGGAGAAGTTATTGGATCGCGGCCCCGGGGCCTTATCGGATGCCGAACTGCTCGCTATTTTCTTGCGTACCGGTATTACCGGGATGAATGCGATAGAACTAGCGACAGAGCTGCTGGACAAGTTTGGCTCGCTGCGGGCACTGCTGGCAGCCGATAAAGCCACGTTTTGCCAATATAAAGGGCTAGGACCGGCCAAATATGCCCAGTTGCAAGCGGTTTTGGAAATGAATCAGCGTCACTTTGAAGAGACGCTCAAGAAGGAAGATGCGCTGACAAGCCCTGCTCATACAAGACGTTATCTCAGCCATGTGTTGCGCGATCGCCACCGTGAAGCGTTTTATATTTTATTTCTTGATAACCAGCATCGGGTGCTCAATGGAGAGGTACTTTTCGAAGGAACAATCGATGCTGCGAGCGTTTATCCGAGGGAAGTTGTAAAAAGATCACTAGAACTTAATGCAGCCGCGCTCATTTTAGCGCATAATCACCCGTCAGGCGTGGCAGAGCCAAGTCAGTCAGATCGCCGAATTACCCGTCGCATCAGTGATGCACTGGCGTTGGTGGATATTCGAGTTCTGGATCACTTTGTTGTCGGTGACGGAGAAATCACTTCTTTTGCAGAGCGAGGATGGCTATAAAATCGTCATTTTTTGCTTAAAAAGTTGAGAAAGGACTGCTCGGGACTTGAGCAACTGGTTTTGACTTAGTATAATGCGCGACCTTTGATAGCTGTGGTTATGTGTGAGAATTGCTTTTCACATTGAAATAGCCACGGTAGATATCGAGCTGAAACGATTTGGAGAAGACAGTAATGTCCCGAGTATGCCAAGTAACTGGTAAGCGTCCTGTAACGGGTAACAACCGTTCACACGCACGTAATGCCACCAAGCGTCGTTTTCTGCCGAACCTGCAAACTCATCGTTTCTGGGTAGAAAGCGAAAAACGCTTCGTTAAACTACGCCTTTCTGCGAAAGGTATGCGTATCATTGATAAGAAAGGCATCGATGCCGTTCTTACTGATATGCGTACTCGCGGCGAGAACGTTTAAGAGGATTTGAACAATGGCTAAAGGCATTCGTGAGAAGATCCGTCTAGTATCATCTGCTGGTACAGGCCACTTCTACACTACCGACAAAAACAAACGTAACATGCCAGGCAAATTCGAGATCAAGAAATTTGATCCTGTAGTTCGCAAGCACGTTATGTACAAAGAAGCGAAAATCAAGTAATTGATTGATAACTTTTTTGATAAAAACCCAGTTTTCTAACTGGGTTTTTTTATACCTGAAATTTGCCACACCAACCCCAAAAACGCCTTCTCCTCCCTTTACCCGTGCCATTACACCTGCATTATTAGTACCTTAACGGTATAGTTTTAGGTATATCTTCCTATTTAGCTTTCAAGGAGTGCCGCAATGAGGCTATCTCGCCGTGGCTGGAACAATGTGATGATTATCGCTGTGATCTGCTTTATCGCCGTGGTACAGCTACCTGAGCTTGTTAAGCAGCGTTTTGGTCAAGAGGGTTTGGCGCGAGAAGGCTCAGGTATGGCGATGCTGCTGCCCTTCGAGTCGACTATTGAACAGTTGCATCTACCCCAGACCAGCCTCCAGCGAGAGGGCGGTGAATGGGTTGCCCGTCCGCGGGTTGCTCTGCCGGCCGCTCAATTGATCAGTCATTGGCAGGCATTGACGGGGACGGCGATAAGTAATGAGGTGGTCGGTAAGCTCAAGTCAACCCTGCCACCGCCAAGCAGTGTCGAGATTTGGCTTGCAGGTCAGGAAGAGCCGGTCAGGGTCACGGTCTACCAGCAGCCGCAATATTGGTTATTGCAAAACTGGCAGGGCGAATGGTTGGCGGTATCGGTGGAAGCAGCCTATTTGTTTCCGCCGGTGTTATAGTTGACAGCATAATAATATCGCCAAGATAGAGAATGTCATGCCTGAATTACCTGAAGTTGAAGTGAGCCGGATGGGGATTTCGCCCCATGTTACGAATCAGACCGTCACCAAAATTATTGTTCGCAACCCCAAACTGCGCTGGCCGGTGCCGCAAGAGATCAGCCAAATTGAAGGGCAAGTGATCCGCCGGGTTACCCGTCGCGCCAAGTATCTGATGCTCGAGACTGACGCCGGCTATGCCATTATCCACTTGGGGATGTCGGGCAGTTTGCGGGTTCTGCCGTCTGGGATCCCACCGGAAAAACATGACCATGTCGACCTTTGCCTGTCGAGTGGTGAGATCTTGCGTTATAACGATCCTCGCCGCTTTGGGGCTTGGCTGTGGCAGTCCGGAGAGGATGTGCATTCGGTCTTGGCTAAATTGGGCCCAGAGCCGTTGAGCGAGGCTTTTACGGTGGATTACCTGCAAGATAAAGCCAAGGGCAAGCGTACTGCCGTTAAGCAATTTATTATGGATAACCATGTTGTTGTGGGTGTCGGTAATATTTATGCCAATGAGTCGCTGTTTGCCGCGGGGATCCATCCCAAGCGTGAGGCCGGTAAAATTTCTGTCCAGCGGCTTGGCTTGCTGGTCGATGAGATCAAATCGGTGTTGGCCTTTGCCATCAAGCAGGGCGGTACCACCTTAAAAGATTTCAAAAATGCCGATGGCAAGCCGGGCTATTTTGCTCAGGAGCTTCAGGTTTATGGCAAGGGAGGAGAGCCCTGCCCACGCTGTGATAAACCACTTAGCGAAGTGAAAATTGGCCAGCGGGCCACGGTCTATTGCAGTGATTGCCAGAAGTAGTGACTCGTTTAACTTGTTATTCCGAGGTTGTTTCAATAGGGCTGAACATCAGTGTCAAGAATTTTGAACCGGCTTTAGCCTGGTGACTCTAGCCCTGTTTACATGCGGGTGCTATGATCCCGCCACACATCGTTATACTAAGTATGTATAACGAGTACAGTTTTGTAAGGTCTATGCAGATGAAGAAGTATTTGGTTACCGGCGCCGCCGGCTTTATCGGAAGTGCCGTGGTAGAGCGGCTTTGTGCCATGGGACATGAAGTGGTTGGGATTGATAACCTCAATGACTATTATGATGTGTCGCTAAAAGAAGCCCGGCTAGCCAGGGTTGCCCACCCGCAATTCACTTTCATTGCTTTGGATCTGGCTGACCGTGACGGTATGGCAAACTTGTTCGCCGAGCAGAAATTTGACCGGGTGATCCACCTTGCCGCTCAGGCCGGTGTGCGTTACTCGATCGATAACCCAATGGCGTATGCTGACAGTAACCTTGTCGGGCATTTGGCTATCCTCGAAGGCTGCCGCCATCATCATATTGAGCATTTGGTGTATGCCTCTTCGAGCTCGGTCTACGGCCTTAACCAAAAAATGCCGTTCGATACCGCGGACAGTGTCGATCACCCGATCTCCTTGTATGCTGCTACCAAGAAATCGAATGAACTGATGGCGCACACCTACTCGCATTTATACGGCGTGCCGACGACGGGCCTGCGCTTTTTCACCGTGTATGGTCCTTGGGGGCGTCCGGATATGGCATTGTTCAAGTTTACCAATGCGATTATCGAGGGACGTGAGATCGATGTGTACAACAACGGTGATATGCGCCGTGATTTCACCTATATCGATGATATTGTTGAAGGGATTATCCGTATCCAAGATGAGATCCCAGAAACAACACCAGACTGGACGGTAGAAACGGGTACACCGGCAACCAGCTCGGCCCCATACCGCGTGTTTAACATTGGCCATGGTAGCCCTGTGAAGCTGATGGACTACATCGAGGCGCTCGAAGATGCGTTGGGTATTGAAGCGAAAAAGAATTTCATGCCGATGCAGCCGGGCGATGTCTATGCGACCTATGCTGATACCAAAGATCTGTTCGACGTTACAGGCTACAAGCCGGAAGTGAAGGTCAGGGAAGGAGTGAAAGCCTTTGTTGATTGGTACCGTGATTACTACCAGCGCTGATAGCTAACGACGAGATAGGCAAAGATAAAAAGAAGGAGGCGAACGCCTCCTTCTTTTTTACCGTAAAAGTTATTTCTTACTGAGTTTTTTTTGTAGAGCGTCGCAGATCACCGGATCGACGAACTGACTGACATCGCCTTTATGCAGGGCGACTTCCTTGACGATGGTCGATGAGATGAAAGAGTTCTCTTCGGCCGGGGTCAGGAATACCGTTTCCAGTTCAGGCATCAGACGTCGGTTCATGTTGGCCAGTTGGAATTCGAACTCGAAATCCGAAACAGCCCGCAAGCCACGTACTAATATGTTGGCTTGGTACTCTTTGGCAAAATCGACCAGCAGACCTGAGAAGCCAACAATGTCTACGTTCGGCAGGTGCTGGGTGATCTGTTGGGCCAGTTCTACCCGCTCCTTGAGATCAAACAGTGGTTTCTTGCTTGGGCTGAAGGCAATGCCGACGACAACATGGTCGAACATAGCGGCAGCGCGCTCGATCAAGTCGAGATGACCGTTGGTGATCGGATCAAACGTGCCTGGGTAGATAACGCGGGTTGTCATAATGAGTTCCAGTTAGAAAAATCAAAATTAGGAAATAAGTTGGTCTAGGATGGCAGTGACATCATCTAGCTGGATGTCTTGCATCAGGGTTTCCCCTTTGGCCCGGGCGCCCCATGGCAGGTTTGCTACCGGCTTGCCGTGTTGCTGCTCGGCATGTTGTTCATAGGCGCTAGCGACATACTGTAGGCTGTTGTAAGGGCCGGTGCGCTTTGGGTTACTATGCGCATACAGGCCAATCACCGGTGTGCCCTGAGTTGTTGCCAAATGAGCCGGACCGGTATCCGGGGCAACCACGACAGTGGCGGCGCCCAACAGGGCTGTCAGCTGTTTGAGGCTGGTTTTGCCGATCATGTTAATCGGTGCATGTTGGCAGTGCTGGCTGATCGCCTCACCCAAGGCGATTTCGCGCGGGGCTGGCGATCCACACAGTATGATTTGCATCCCTTTCTCTGTGGCATAGTCGGCAAGTTGGGCATAACGCTCGGTCAGCCAGTTACGCTCGTCCTTGCTCGCGGCTGGCGAGATGATAAGAGTCGGCCTGCCATTGATATGCTGCGCCGCAAAGGCTCTGTCATCATCACTCAGTGGAATGTGCCAGTGTGGGGTCTCGAAAGGGACGCCAAGGTAGCGGGCAAAATCAGCAAAGTTATCCAGCACATGGAAGCTTTCGGTATGCGGTAAGTGACGGTTGGTGAATAGCCACTGTCCTTCTTTGGTGCGGTTTTTGCCAAAGCCGATGCGGTATCTTGCCTTGATCCCGAGCGACAGGGCGCTGGCGCGAATGGCGGCTTGCATATGCAATAGGGCATCAAACTTTTGGCCCTTAAGTGCTTGCCATACGGCTTTCATACCGGCCCATCCGGCTTTCTTGTCAAATACCACAACCTTGATGCCGGGCAGATCGCCGATCAGCTGGGCTTCGATTTTTCCGCTAACCCAAGTGATCTTGGTTGACGGCCAATGGGCCTGAATAGCCTGCACGACTGAAATGGCGTGGCAGACATCGCCGATGGCAGATAGCCTAAGAATACAAATTGAGCGTGGCGGGGTGGTAAATAACGCCATGACAAAGTCCTGTTAATCAATCAGAGATGAAATTATGCAGTTCAGGTAAGTGATTGTAAAATACTCTGTCCCTCAAGCTTGGAGATAAAGCGTGCAAGAAATAACAAGCAGTAACCAGAGGATCTGGTTTGCCCCTGAATTATTGGCTGAAGATCCGCAGCAATGCTTCGACCCGGCTTTCTGGCAGCAACAAGATTTGGTCATTGGCTCGGCCCAGGGCCGCGGGACGACATGGTTTGTCAAAGGCAAACGCATAGAGATGGCATTGCGCCATTATCGCCGCGGCGGATTGTTCGGCAAACTGGTCAAGGATGCTTATTGGTTTGCCGGGTGGGAGAAAACCCGCAGTGCCGAGGAGTTCCAACTGCTTGATAAGCTAGCCTGTGGTGGGGTACGAGTACCGCGTCCGGTGGCCGCCCGTGCGACCAAACAGGGGCTGACGTACCGAGCCGACCTCTTGGTGGAAAAAGTGCCTGACGCAAAAGACTTAGTCGCGCTGTTGGAGCGTGTCGCCTTACAGGAAGAAAACTGGCGGTCGATAGGGGCTATGGTCAGAAAGATGCACGACCTCCAAGTTTGCCATACCGATCTCAACAGCCACAACATCTTGCTAGATGGCCAGCAGCAGGTCTGGTTAATTGATTTTGATAAGTGCTATGAAAAAGAGGGGGAGAGCTGGAAGGAAGATAACCTGTCCCGCCTGCACCGATCTTTTGTCAAAGAGCAAGGCAAGCGGGGGATCAAGTTTGAATCACAATGCTGGCAATGGTTATTGAGCGGCTATCAGGCTGACTGATTTATTCGGCTGATGGCTGCGGGTGCTTAACGACTCTAACTATTGTCTGAAAGCTGCTTGCCAATCACTGCCAGTGTTTTGGCCACGGCCCCTTGGTTTTGCTGTACGACTTCAATTGCGGCCTTACCCATATGCTGGCATTGTTCTGGATCGGACAACAGAGCAGTTAGGCGCTTGCCTATCTGTTTGGCGCTATCGCAAACCTCTAATGCACCGGCAGCTTCGAGCTGTTGGGTAATATCGGTAAAGTTGTAGTAGCTCGGCCCGGTTAGTACAGGCTTCGCCAGAGCAGCAGGCTCAAGCATATTATGGCCGCCAACCTTATCGCCGATCAAACTGCCGCACATTACGGTGACATCGGCAGCCCCCATCAATAGCAACATTTCCCCCATGGTATCGGCCAGATAGACATCAGTTGTGTCATCGACGTTTTGTGCTGAAGTGCGGCGAACACAGTTTAGCTGCTGTGACAGACACAATTCAGCAACGCTGTCGAAGCGCTCCGGGTGGCGTGGTACCAATATCAGCAGGCATTTGGGGTGGTATTGTTTGACGGCCTTGAACGCCTTGAGAATTTGCTCGTCTTCTCCTTTGTGGGTGCTGGCGGCAATCCATACTGGTCGCGACTCTCCCAGTTGCTGGCGAAGCTGCTGGGACTGTTCAAGCAAGGCGGGCTCTATCTGTATATCGAATTTGACCGAACCGGTGACGCTCAGGCGGCTTGTTGGGATCCCCAAACCAGCAAAACGCTCGGCATCGTCTTGGTGCAGGCACAGTAGGTGGCTAAGGTTGGGTGCTATCATATTGAACACAGGCTGGAACTTGGCGTACCGCTTGGCTGAACGCGCTGACAGGCGGGCATTCATTACAATCACCGGGACCCCCGTGTGGTGAACGGTGGCTAGGGTATTGGGCCATAATTCTGTTTCCATGATCAGCAGAGCCGATGGACGGACAGCTTGTAGGAACCCTCTGACACACCAAGCAAAATCAATCGGCATGTAGCGGTGCTCAACCAAATTACCTAGCTTACCGATTTGCTCAGCCCCGGTGCTGGTGGTCGTGGTGACGACGATAGTTTGCTCTGGGTTCTGGGCTTTGATGGCTTTAATCACCGGGATGGCAGCAATAGATTCACCGACAGAGACCGCATGAATCCAAATGGGTCGGGTGCCATTTGTTGTTAGTGGTGACGTAAAGCCGAAATGTTCTTTCCAGCGCGGCCCAAAAGCGGGTTTGTTGGGTCGACGGCGGTAGAGGCCAAACAATAGCAATGGAGATGCCGTTGCCAGCAGCAAAGTGTACAGGGCTCTGATAAACATACGATAGCTTGTGGTCTTGGATTATCTGCCTATTATAACGGGATATATGCTTGATAACAGATAGGGATATTTCCCAATCTTTCTATTGATTGGGATAGAATGCATATTATTTTTTGTAATTTGACGCCGAGGGTGAAGCTGTGAGCCATCAGAGCAAGCGCTATTTAATGTATGTTGCTCAGAATTATTCTTATGCCATGCTGCGTCCGCTGCAGGCTACGATACGTGAACAGGGTGGTGACGTTCGCTGGTTTATTGAAGGGAATGAAGCAGACCCTAGCTATATCAAAGCAGATGAAACGCTACTGACGTCGGTAGAGGCTGTAAAAGCTTGGCGGCCGGATATCGTCTTTGTCCCAGGGAATGTGGTTCCAAGTTTTATTCCTGGTATTAAAGTCGGTGTGTTTCATGGTTTTAACTCTGGAAAAAGAGCTCGTAATGGCCACTTTCAAATTAGAGGGTGCTTTGATCTGTATTGCACTCAGGGGCCAAACACGACTGAGCGTTTCGAACAATTGGCTTTAGAGCATGGCTATTTCCGGGTTGCCCAAACAGGGTGGCCGGCGTTGGATCCGTTGTTTTCACCCATCATCGATAACCCTTATAAAGCGCCTGACGATGAGCGGCCGACAGTACTCATGTGCTCGACTTTTTCCCGTAACTTGACTTGTGCGCCTGTGCTTTTCGATAAAATTAAGGGACTAGCGGCAGCAGGTAAATGGCGCTGGTTAATTCAATTCCACCCGAAAATGGATCCAGCCATTGTTGAGCAATACAAACAACTGCAAAACGAGAATTTGCAGTTTGTCGAGACAGATAATGTTCTTCCTTTGCTACAAGCAGCGGATGTGATGCTGTGTGATACGTCTTCGATTTTGCTAATGTTTTTATTGCAGCGTAAACCGGTAGTCACATTTCGTAACCAGATCCCGAGTGGGCATTTATTGAATGTCACTGATGTTGAGCAGGTTGAATCGGCTCTGGAGCAAGCTTTGCAGCGCCCAGCGGCACTGATGGCTGAAATTGAGCAATACTGTCAGGAGCTACACCCTTATAGGGATGGCCAATCAAGTTTACGTGTATTGGCAGCTGCAAATCAGATGTTGGCTGATGGTAGGGCGGGGCTTAAACCCAAACCGCTTAATTTGCTGCGTCAATTCAAGATGCGGAAGAAACTAAGCTACTGGAAATTGTAGGGCTCATAGTCGAATAATCGTTTGGTAACGTTGTTGTGTGAGTGCAATTCAGTATTGTATAGATATGGTAATTTGAGATGAGTCAGAAAATTAAAGTTCTAGCGGTGACACACCATGGAAGAAAAAACATCAACCCTATTCGTCCTGAAGCGTCTCAGATAATAGGTATGCACAAATCAGGACTGGTTGATGTCACTGTGATGTGCAATCCCGGATCGACCTTGATCCCTTTCCTTGAAGCCGAAGGGGTCAAGGTGGTAACCGATCCTTTAGACAAGAAAGTGAGCATTGATACCATTAGGGCAATTCGCAAGTATATCACTGAAAACGATATTCAAATTCTGCACCTTTATAACAATATTGCTTGCTCGAATGGGTGTTTTGCTGCGATTGGCACAAAAGCTAAGGTCATTGCTTACCGTGGGCAGACAGGCAATATTAGTCGATTTGATCCGACGAGCTATTTAACTATGCTAAATCCTCGCTTAGATAAAATTATTTGTGTTGCCAAGGCGATTGAGGTCGACCTGCAAAATTATATCTGGGGGGATAAGGGTAAGGCTGTCACTGTTTATAAAGGCCATGATCAATCTTGGTACCAAAACCCGCCTGCTAACTTGGATCATCTCAACCTGCCTGAAGATAGCTTTAAGTTATCTTTAGTGGCGAACTTAAGGCCAAGAAAAGGTCTGCATGTATTGATGGATGCGATGAAATTATTGCCAGATGATATCAATATTGATGTTCTGCTTGTTGGTGCTGACCCTAAGTCGGAGAAAATTCAGCAGATGATAGCCCGCAGTGGAAAGCCTGCGAGGGTTCATGCCTTGGGTTATCGTGAAGATGCTCCAGAAGTGGCTGCGTCATCAGATCTCACTATCCTTCCAACAACTAAACGAGAAGGGCTATGTCGTGCAGTGCTGGAAGCAAACTCTTATAGCGTCCCTTCCATTGTGTCTGATACTGGTGGTAATGCAGAGTTAGTGGCGGATGGTGAAACCGGAATTGTGGTTCCACCCAGTGATGCAGAAGCCTTGGCCGATGCAATACTTAAGCTATATAACGACCGTCAGTTGTGTAAGCAATATGGCGTGGCTGCCAAACAGCGAGTTATTGATAAATTCAACGTAGAGCAGGGTGTTGAGGCAACACTAAAATGCTACAAAGAGTTGCTTAGCTAGAGCTTATACCAATCTGGATAAGTCGTTGATCAAGTATTTGCACTGGAAAAATCGTTGTTATCAAGGCAGATATTGCAGTAACTAGTTGCTCTGATTACAAAATATTTAACGCAGAGAACAGCGATTTTAACCTGCAAGACTGATCAAATATTTATGTAGGTTGGTATTACACACTATATAAAAGAGGGAGCGCTTGCTCCCTCTTTTTCACTCTATGTAATTAGTCGTTTTAATCACTTAGTCATTTTCTTGTATCTAGGTTTTAGCTTTACCGCTTGGCGCAATAAGCGTTGAGACCATTTCTTGCTGCTGTTGCCGAAGTTGTGTGGTCCTTGGGGGCCTAAGTAATGATAGAGTATGTCATCGAGATAATGTGCTTCCTCTCCCGCCATTTCCAACAGCGGTGAGGTTAAGTACTTATCACTGCATCGCCTAACATACTGTTTGTCTTCGGTTACTAGATCTTCATATTTAATTTTTTTGCACTCAAGCCAAGCTCTGAACCTGCCGGTATACAAGAAGAAATTAAGCGTACTTTTTACTTCTTCTTCACTCAGGGTTAGAGATGATGGATTTACTTGCTTCCATAATGAATGCTTGAATGTCTTTAAGTGGCTAGCTCGCCACTTTACATAACGGAATAGGTTGAGCTTATGGATAATGCCGGGATAGGCTGAGCAATTCGAACCTCGCTTACCGTCAACAGTGTAAGAACCAAATGTCATCAAACATTGTTGCTGCTCATAGGTGTTTCTCAGGCACTCAAATGAACCCGTACCAGCAAGAGAATCATCCCCATCAATCAATACAATAACATCATCGTCATCAGGCTGAGCGAGTTTGATGGTTTCAGCAATGTTGCCCATTGAATACAGCTTTTTTTGATGACGTATCAAGTGAAAACGTTCATCATCACGAATGTTTTCTTCAATGACTTCACAACTATTGTCGGTAGACAGGTCATCACCAAAATACACCTCGAAGTTTGTGTAAGTCTGCGCTTTTAATATGTCTATATTTTTTTTAAGGTGCTCTGACATATTATAGACAGCACTAATTACTATAAACTTCATAGTTACTTACACTCTTTCCTAGTTGTTGTTTTCATAACTTCATGTTTTCTAAGTAGCATGTACATGCAAAATATATAAAAAACGAAAGGATGGGATCTTTCAAGCGGTACATCCGTCAAGCTGACCGTTAGGTAAACGCTGATCAATACCCAGATCAGTGTTTTATTGTCTGTACCCTTTGATGAGCAAAGAGGGTATATAACAAAAAGTAATATAGCAAAAAGGCCGAAAACACCATAACTGGTTAAGTCATCCATCCATTGGTTGTGCAAATGCGAATGTCTAGCAGCTTTATGTGAGATAAAGTTCTCATTGGCCATTTGCTCTTTTACTTCTTGCTGACCAGTATCGCCAACACCCAGCAACCAGTGAGATTTAATGATCTCGACACCGGCTTTCCACATTTGCAGCCGCAAGCCAATAGAGGTTTCCATGTTGTTAGACTGAATTTGTTGAACTTCATATAAGGTTCTATCAACCCTTTTTGCAATTGGCTGCTTTAGCATTACAGTGATAGACAAAAGGACAAGAACGGAGCCTAAGACGACTTTATAATTCAGTACTTTTAAATTGACAGTACGGGCTATGAGCATTAGAGAGCCAGCTCCGAATGCTAACCATGGGCCTCTAGAGGCAGATAGAATTAATGGAAAGAGTGCAATAATTGCAAAAAATAGAGCAATAGACTTATGCTTTTTATCTTGTTCAGTAATAGCAAAGTATAAGTTTGCATTGGCCAAGAAGGCGCTGATAATGCCTATGCGTATCGGGTTTATTGACCAACTCCTTCTGCTGAATAATGATCCGTCAAAGTACTGGATAAACATAAATACAACAAGGCTACCTGATAAGATCCAGACTAAGTTTTTGAAGGTAATTTTCTCCAAGTAACTTGGTGGAAGAATAGCAAGATATAGGACACTTAAGCTAAGGATCCTGAAGCGGCTAGAGGAAACGCCGTAAGTAAAATAAGCGACGATGGCAAACAGCAGATTTGCGACCAAGAGCCATAGGAGCTTGTTTTGTTTTATATTGCTTAGGATGTCTTTGTACCCAAGAAAGTAAATACGGGCAATGACAACTAATGGCACGAGTACATTGAGTATCTTGTCGCCATTTGCGAAAGCAAAGACGCCACTGAAAACCCAAAAAAGCGGTAAGAGAATGATTGAATGTATAATCAAGTTCTTATCAAAATTCACTGTTTTTTGCATTGTTCCAACACTAACTGCGGTATGGATTGGTCCCGCCATTAGGCCGGGTCTTTAATAAACGTAAAATCCACATGTACTGCTCAGGACGTTCGGTGACGTACTGCTCGATACACTGGTTCATCAAGCGGGCGTCCTGCTCCTCGGTGTCCAGCGGAAACGGTGAGAGCGGTGGATAGATGTCTATCTCGTATTTTCCAGTCTCGCTGTTGTAAATCGAGTACAAAGGGACAATCTTGGCTCGGCTTAACTTCGCTAGGCGGCCCAGTCCGGCAATCGTCGCCTTGGTGGTGGCGAAAAAGTCGACAAATACACTGTGCTCGGCCCCCAAGTCTTCATCTGGCAAATAGTAGCCCAAATAGCCCTCGCGGATAGACTTAATAAAGGGTTTTATCCCGCCACTGCGCTCGTAAACGCGGCCGCCGTATTGTACACGCTGTTTATGCATTAACCAGTCAGAGACGATATTTTTCTGCTTTTTCGCCATCGCCGAAACGGGCAATCCGCGCGATGCAAGCAAAACTGCTGGAATATCAATGGCCCAGGTGTGAGGCACTAGCAAGATGGCACTGTCGCCATTTTCCTTCAATGCTGTCAGGTGTTCTTCACCTCGGACAACCGTGTTGTCTTCCAGCCACTGGCGGTTGCGAACGCTGAGCGCTGCGAACCCCATCAGAAAACTGCCGGCGGTAATGTAGCTTTCGAGCAGCATTGCTTCTCGCTCTTCTTCGCTTTTGTCGGGAAAACACATTTGCAGGTTTACCCGGGCGCGGCGGTTGGCTTTGCTGTTGAACGCCACCGCGCGTTTGGCAAATGCGCTCGCCATGGCACGACGGGTGCGGTGTGGCAGCAAGCACAGTAGCGCGGCGATCGCGACGGCCAACCAGGTTCCCCAGTATTTTGGGTGCAGGAATGCCCAGTTGAACTCTGGGTTGTAGGCTTTTTTATCGTAGTGGTCTTTCATCTAGTGTTTTGGTGCTTGGTTGATGGTTGCCATGTAGTCGGCCACGCCTTCGGCGACAGACTTGAAGGTGTCGGTATAGCCGGCGGCCCGTAATTTGGTCAAGTCGGCTTCGGTAAAGGCTTGGTAGCGGCCTTTCAGATGATCAGGGAAAGGGACTTCTTCGACCTCCCCCTTACCGTGATGCTTGATCACCGCCTTGGCGACCTCGCTGAAAGGTTCGGCCTGGCCGGTACCACAGTTGTAGATCCCCGAGATGCTATTCTGCCAGAACCACAGGTTGACCTTGCAGACATCGCCGACAAAGACAAAATCGCGTTTGAGGTTATCTGAACCCTCGAACAGTTTCGGGTTGTTACCTTGATTGATCTGGTTATTGAGGTGGAAGGCGACCGAGGCCATGCTGCCTTTGTGCTGTTCGCGAGGTCCATAGACATTGAAGTAACGGAAGCCAGTGATTTGCGATAGGGTTTCACCGTGCTCTTCGGCATCTTGCCACAGACGGCGGACATAGTTGTCGAACAACTGTTTGGAGTATCCGTAGACGTTGAGTGCACCCTCGTATTGGCGCTCTTCGATAAAGTCGTGGTCACGACCACCGTAGGTTGCGGCGGAGGAGGCATACAAAAACGGAATACTTCGCTCGAGGCAGTAATGCAGTAGCTCTTTGGAGTACTCGTAGTTGTTGAGCATCATGTACTTGCCGTCCCACTCGGTAGTGGATGAGCAGGCACCCTGATGGAATACCGCATCGATTGGACCGAAGTCGTCACCCGCCATGATCTGGGTGATGAAGTCTTCTTTGTCCATGTAATCAGCAATATCCAAATCGACCAGGTTGGCGAACTTGGTGCCGTCCTTGAGGTTGTCGACTACCAGAATGTCACTGCAGCCTTGCTCATTGAGTGCTTTTACAAGATTGCTGCCGATCATACCGGCACCACCAGTTACTATAATCATGGCTCTTCCAGTCTGTAGGGTGGATAACAAGGGTTAGACCCGCTGTTATAGATTATGTTTATGATAGTATTAGCAGATTGCCAAATGATCTGGGCAAAGAAGTGAGAAGCAAATGAAGACCCGTGACAAAATTATCCTGGCTGCACTGGAGCTTTTCAATGAAAGCGGTGAGCCGAATATTACCACTAACCATATTGCTGCCCATTTAGGGATTAGCCCCGGTAATCTGTATTATCATTTCCGTAATAAGGAAGAGATTATACACAGTATTTTCGATCAATACGCGCATGATCTCAGTGTTCACTTTCAACCCCTTGAAAATGCAAATATAACCGCAGATGACTTGCTGGTATATCTCGACTCAGTATTTATGTTGATGTGGCGTTACCGTTTTTTTTACGCCAACTTACCTGATATTTTGCAGCGTGACCCAGAACTTCAACAAAAGTACCTTGCGGCACAGGAAGGTCTGCATAAGGACATCACGGCGATGATGGCCAGTTTCCGTACTGGTGGTCTGCTGGATATCGATCAAGAGGAACTGGAGAATCTGGCTACGACCCTCAAACTTGTTGCGTCGAGCTGGATATTTTACCAGACCACCCAAGCGCCAGGTGCCAAGATCACCAAAGCGGTACTTTATCAGGGGGTGTTGCACATCCTAGGTATCGTTAGGCCGTTGACCACCGCCGAGGGTAAGTCACAGGTGCTGCAACTTAAAGCGCACTACCGCGATCAGATTGAGAAAGATATTTAAAAAGACGGGTCGAGTTCGGATAACCTGACCAGTTGGATCCCTTGCCCTTCAAGTAAAGGTAGTGCTCGACTCAACACGTCAAGCGTCACCGGGTAGGGGTGGCCGATTGCAATTGCATAGCCATTCGCTTTGGCTTGTTGGACGGCGCGGGAAAGTTGTTGGTTGACGAACTTTTCGGTACTTAGATGGTCGAGAAACACATGGCGGCGCAGGGCGGGCACATTCTGTTGTTTGGCCAGCTTGAGTGCGACCGAGCGGGCGGTCGTTCGGCTATCTAAGAAAAACAATCCCTGATCCGACAGGACTTCCATCACCCAGCCCATGGCTTGTGGATCTTGGGTCAGGGCACTACCCATGTGGTTATTGACGGCGATGGCATCTGGCACTCTTTCTAGCCCCCAGCGCAATACGTGCTGTAAGGTCTGTTGATCCATCTGCCGGGTCAGGGTCGCCATCTCGAGCGGTGCCCGATGTAGGGGCTCCATTGGCATATGGAGCAAGACATCGCGTTGCTGCTGTTGGGCTAATTTGCTGGTTGCTCTGTCATAGGGCGTATCTGGCAGGATGGAGACACTGATCTGTGGCGGCAGTGCAGATAAGGCGGCAGGCATAGGTTGATAGCCAAGATCATCGATGACGATGGCCAGTTTGGCCGCGAGGGCCATACTGGACGATCCCATACTGGCTAAAACAAGGGCAAGGCCAAAAGCCAACTTCCCGAATATACGACTCTTCACCACAAGCTATCCTTTGCTTATTCGGTACGAATGGAAAACGCGACTTTTATCTTGTCAGCCAACTGCGTGGGTTAGTCGGTGTGCCCTTACGGCGTATCTCAAAATACAGCGAAGACTGATCCTGCCCGCCACTGTCACCAATCAAAGCAATATTTTCATTGGCCTGTACGGTATCGCCAACTTTTTTCAGCAAGGTTTGATTGTAGCCATAGAAGCTCATGTCCCCTTTGCCGTGGTCGACGGCAAGCACCAAGCCGTATCCGCGCAACCAGTCAGCAAAAACAACTTTGCCGGGGTAGATAGCCTTCACCGGGCTCCCGGCTGACTGGGCGATCACCATACCTTTCCAGTGCAGCTCGCCTTGTTGGCTGGTGCCATAGTTATGTAGGATTCTTCCTTTGACCGGCCAGGGCAATTTGCCTTTCTGATTAGCCAAGCCATCCATCGGGGCACGACGTGCGGCTTCAGCGGCAGCTCTGGCTTTTTCGATTTCTTTGACCAAGCGTTGCTCGTTTTGCTTGAGCTCCGTCAGGTATTGGTTATCGGTCGTCAGTTGGCTTCGCAGGTTTCGCACGGTTTTTTGCCGTTGGCTACGCTCACTTTCCAGTTTGCGTTTGTGATCCTTGAGCTTGGTCAGCAGTGCCTGTTGTTCGTTTTGCTGCTCGCCCAACTGATGCTGTTTGAGCTGTAATTCGGTGGTAGTCGCTGCCAGCTCGTCGAGGGCGTGGCTGCGTGCTTGGCTCAGGCGCTCGGCATAGACAGTAAAGCGATCAAGCTGGCCGCTGTCTTCGCCACTGAGCATCAGTGCCAATTGGCTTTGCTTACCTTGCTTATAATGGGCGTTGAGTAGTTCTTTGAGCAGTTCTTGTTGACCCAGTTGCTGTTGGCGCAGTTGTTCGAGCTGTTGCCTTAGTGCGCGGATCGATGTGCTCAGTTCGGTTGAGCGTGATTCTGCCTGATGGATCGACTTGGCAGTGTCGGCGATGCCCACTTCCTGTTGGCGCAGGCTTTTTTGCAGTTGGTCGACTTTCTTGCGATTCGTTGCGACCTGGCCTTGCTGGCGGGAGATTTCCTGCTTAACCCCTTTGAGCTGGCCTTCATCAGCCATTACATGGGAGCTAAACTGCAGGCATAGAAAAACGCCAGTGCAAACTGCACTGGCGCGAAGACTATGGTGTAGGTGTTTGATAACTTCCCGCATAGGGGAGATTATTTCAGATCAAACAGCACCTGACCAGTCATCTCTTCAGGGATTTCCATATCTGTTAGGGCTAGCATTGTTGGTGCTAGATCAGACAGTTTACCGCCTTCTTTCAGAGTCAGCGCTTTGTCGCCGACGTACACTAGCGGTACAGGTAGGCTAGTGTGAGCCGTGTGAATGCCACCTGTTTCTGGGTTGACCATCATCTCTGCGTTACCGTGGTCGGCAGTGATCAGAAGCTGGCCGTCCATTTCACGGATGGCTTCAACTACACGGCCGAGACAGCCGTCAACCGCTTCGGTCGCTTGTACTGCAGCATCATAAACGCCAGTGTGGCCAACCATATCAAGGTTCGGGTAGTTACAGATGATGGTATCGAACTCACCGCTCTTGATGGCCGCAACCAACTTGTCAGTCAGCTCTGGCGCGCTCATTTCAGGTTGAAGATCGTAAGTCGCTACTTTTGGTGAAGCCACTAAACGGCGCTCTTCACCGTCGAACTCGTCTTCCACACCACCGTTGAAGAAGAAAGTCACGTGCGCATATTTCTCTGTTTCAGAGATACGAAGCTGCTTCTTGCCTTTTTTCGATAGCCACTCACCTAGCGTGTTAACCAAATCCGCTGGTGGGTAAGCGATAGGCAGGTTGATGTCCGCCGCGTACTGGGTCAGCATTACAACGTCCGCAAGGGCAGGGAACTGAGCACGCTCGAAGCCAGCGAAATCCACGTCGAAAGTACGGGTGATCTGGCGGGCACGGTCAGCACGGTAGTTCATGAAGATAACGGCATCACCATCTTCCATTGCAGCCGAGTCCTGGCCTTCGGCGCGGATCTCAGTGGCTTTAACGAACTCATCGTTTTCGTCACGGGCGTAAGCTGCTTCCAGACCTTCAACGGCAGAAGCTACGGTGAATTCTGCTTTCGCTGCGGTTAGCAGGTTGTAAGCAACTTCAACACGATCCCAGTTGTTGTCACGGTCCATTGCGTAGTAACGACCCACTAGCGAAGCAACACGGCCTTTGCCTAGCTCAGCAAACAGGGCGTCGAAACGCTCTAGTGATGCCTGTGCGCTACGAGGTGGGGTGTCACGGCCGTCTAGGAAGCAGTGTAGATAGATTTTTTCAGCGCCGCGTTTTGCTGCCATTTCTACAGCTGCTGCGATGTGGTCTTCGTGGCTGTGAACACCGCCCGGAGACATCAGGCCCATGATGTGTACAGCTTTGCCTGCGTTAACGGCTTTATCGATAGCGCCAGTAAGTGCTGGGTTTTCGAAGAAGTCACCGTCAGCAATTGACTTGGTGATACGAGTAAGATCTTGGTAAACGATGCGGCCGGCACCGATGTTGGTGTGACCTACTTCAGAGTTACCCATCTGGCCATCAGGCAGGCCAACATCCATACCTGATGCTGAGATCAGAGTGTTTGCTTCGTTTGCCATCAGGCCATCGATAACTGGCGTGTTGGCGTTAGCAATAGCGTTGTTGGCGTTGTCTTGGCGGTAACCCCAGCCATCTAGGATAACTAAAGCTAATGGCTTTTTAGCAGACATATGCTGTCCCTCGTATGTTAAAACCTGAAATGAATATCGATCAATTACCTTAGCCCTCAATACGCTAGGGCTAAGGTAATTGATCGTAGTGGACGTAATTTTACTACAGTTTATGGTGAAAACTGTAGGTCAAGATCAAACAATGCTGTAAATAGATTGTTATCTTTCTACGGAAATATATTCATTTCTGATGATAAGTGTAAGTCCTGAAGCACAGTTTTTTTACTTTTTCTTATGCTGCAATAATGCTCAAGGTAGTTAGGGCTTATACTGAGAGCGCCAAGGACCAGTGAGCCGCCGCGCGGATTTATTGCATCTAGCTGTACAACCAGGCTGTCGAGGGTATACTCAGGGTCTTTAAATTTTGTCGACTTGAGCCTAGGTTACAGCAGGCTGATATTAGGAATATAGAGCGAAGATCATGCAACAATACATTGATTTTGTAACAAGTAACCCTATCTTGGCATTGGTATGGGTTGGCTTGGTTGTGGCTATCATTTCGTCTTACGTCAAACAAAAGACGGCAGGCTATAAGATTGTCACTCCCAATGAAGCGACTGTAATGGTCAACCGTGAAGACGGTGTGTTTGTCGATATCCGCAGTCGTGATGAATACCGCGGCGGCCATATTGCTGGCGCACTTCACATTTTACCAAGTCAAATTAAAGAACAGAACCTGGCAGATCTTGAAAAATTCAAGCAAGCCCCAATCATCGTAGTATGCAAGACAGGACAAACGGCGCAAGAGAGTGCCAACCTGCTGAGCAAAGCGGGTTTCGAGAACGTAAACTTGCTTAAAGATGGTCTGATTTCATGGAACGAGGCAAACCTGCCATTGATCCGTAGCAAATCAGGCAAGGCGAAAAAGTAATCTCGCCGTCCCGCTGCACGCGAGGTCGGGCAGTGGGGTAACACTGAATTTTGTGCAGTTGTGATAGTCATCATGGTTGCGGTATTGATTGGCTCACGCTCGTGAGCATGAGAGAAAAAAGGACTCTAACATGGCTGAAGCAGCAAACACTGAAGCACAGCAGAACTTTCAAATCCAGCGTGTCTTCCTGAAAGATGTTTCTTTCGAAGCGCCAAACTCGCCACAGATGTTCCAGAAAGAGTGGAACCCTGATGTGAAACTGGATCTAGACACGCAGAGCCGTGAGCTGGGTGAAGGTGTTTTCGAAGTTATTCTTCGCCTGACTGTGACTGTTAAGAATGAAGAAGAGACTGCATTCCTGTGTGAAGTTCAGCAAGGCGGTATTTTCTCTGTTGCTGGTATGGAAGCGCCTCAGCTTGCGCATTGCCTAGGTGCATTCTGCCCGAACATCCTGTTCCCATACGCACGTGAAACGATTTCTAGCCTAGTGGTTAAGGGTACATTCCCTCAACTGAACCTAGCGCCGGTTAACTTCGATGCATTGTTCATGAACTACCTTCAGAACCAATCTCAAGCTAACCCAGAAAACACTGAAGCTTAAGCTTTAGGGTGGACACAATGAATCCAGGCTCTGAACAAGCAATTTCCATGACGGTACTGGGTGCCGGTTCGTACGGTACATCCTTGGCGATCTCGCTGGCCCGTAATGGCGCCAATGTGATCCTATGGGGTCACGAGCCTGAGCACATGGCGCAGCTGGAAATAGACCGTGCCAACGAGGCTTTTTTGCCGGGTGTGGCTTTTCCTGACTCTTTGATTGTCACTGCCGATTTGGAGCAGGCGGTCAAGGCCAGCCGTGATCTACTGGTGGTGGTACCTAGCCATGTCTTTGGCTTGGTATTAGGTAATGTCAAACCGCACTTGCGTGATGATTCTCGCATCTGCTGGGCGACCAAGGGACTGGAGCCAGAAACGGGACGTCTGCTTAAAGACGTGGCTGTTGAAGCGCTGGGTGAATCGGTTCCGCTGGCGGTATTGTCAGGGCCGACATTTGCCAAAGAGCTCGCAGCAGGTATGCCTACGGCTATCTCTGTAGCGTCGCCGGACGACGAGTTTGTTCGCGATTTACAGGGTAAAATTCACTGTAGCAAAACCTTCCGTGTATACAGCAACAGTGATTTTATCGGTATGCAGCTTGGCGGTGCGGTCAAGAATGTGATTGCCATTGGTGCGGGGATGTCTGATGGTATTGGCTTTGGTGCCAACGCCCGTACAGCATTGATCACCCGCGGTCTGGCCGAAATGTCACGTTTGGGTGCGGCGTTAGGGGCGCAGCCTGAAACCTTTATGGGGATGGCAGGCCTTGGTGACTTGGTACTGACTTGTACCGACAACCAATCCCGCAACCGACGTTTTGGTTTGGCGCTGGGTCAAGGTAAAGACGTTGATCAAGCCCAAGATGATATCGGTCAGGTCGTCGAAGGATACCGTAATACCAAGGAAGTCTGGGTTCTTTCTCAGCGGTTAGGGGTCGAAATGCCGATCACCGAGCAGATCTACCAGGTGCTTTATCAGGGCAAAGACGCCCGTGAAGCGGCCAAAGATTTGCTGGCTCGCGAGAAAAAAGACGAATAACAGCTTGGCAGCGATGCGCCTCCATTCTGTTTACTAAAATTACAACGCGGGCTGCTAAGGCCTGCGTTGTTTTTTTTTCAGGGCGCGTTAAAGTTAAAGCAAGCCGATACCAACCGTAATGAAACCGAGGGTAATGTGAGGGAATGTCAACAATATGCCGTTTGGCAGGCAATAAAGCAGGAAGCGAGAGAGCAGTCCGAGCAGGAGCCAATGCTCGCGAGCTTCTACCATGCCACCATTATCAAACACGATAACCTGGCGGCAGCACTGAGTTACATCTTGGCGAATAAATTGGCCACGCCATCGATGCCGGCGATGGCAGTACGAGAAGTGATAGAAGAGGCTTTTGCCGCCGATTGTTTGATCACCGAATCAGCAGCTTGTGATATCCGGGCTGTTGTCGAGCGGGATCCGGCGGTAGAGATGTTTTCTATCCCTTTGCTCTACCTCAAAGGCTTCCATGCCTTGCAAGGCTACCGGGTGGCCAACTGGTTGTGGAAGCAAAAGCGAGTGGCACTGGCGGTATATTTACAGAACCAAATTTCGGTCGCCTGCCAAGTAGATGTCCATCCTGCGGCACGTATCGGTCAGGGGATCATGTTTGACCATGCCACCGGGATTGTGATTGGTGAGACGGCGGTGATCGAGAATGATGTGTCTATCCTGCAGGATGTCACTTTGGGTGGTACCGGCAAGGAAGGCGGCGATCGCCATCCGAAGATCCGTGAAGGGGTGATGATCGGGGCCGGCGCCAAGATCTTGGGCAATATCGAAGTGGGTGAGGGCGCCAAGATTGGTTCTTGTTCGGTGGTGCTTAATCAGGTGCCGCCGCATACCACTGTCGCAGGTGTTCCGGCCAAGATTGTCGGCCGACCGAGTAGCGATAAGCCATCAATGGATATGGATCAGCAATTCAACGGCACCAGCCAGACGTTTACTGCTGGAGATGGGATATAGCTCAGACCTGAGGCGATGGGCTAGAGGCGCGAGGATGTGCGATGAGCATTGTTTGATAATGTCCTTGAGTAATACCAACCTACATAAATATTTGATCAACTATTTATCCAGATTGGTATAAATAAAGCCATCACCCAAAAACTAAAAAAGCGAGAGGAGAGCCTCTCGCTTTTTTTATAGCAACAATTCAATAGCCTCTAGCCTATTTATTACATTGCGCCCTTGAAGCCCAACTGACGCCACGCTTCGTAGCCGATGATTGCAGCTGCATTGGACAGGTTTAGGCTACGGCTGTCCGGATGCATCGGAATGCGCAGGCGCTGTTCCAGTGGCAGGCTTTCTATCAGCTCTGCTGGCAGGCCGCGGGTCTCTGGGCCAAACAATAGCACATCGCCTTGCTGGAATTCGGCATTGGTATGGAAGTTGGTGGTCTTGGTGGTACAAGCGAAGATACGGCGTTCGCCGATGTAGGCGAGGAACGCCTCGAAATTGGCATGGCGATGCACGTGTGCCAAGTCGTGGTAATCCAAGCCGGCACGACGCAGCTTCTTCTCTTCCAAATCAAAGCCTAGTGGCTCAATCAAGTGTAGGTTGGCCCCACAGTTAGCACAGAGGCGGATGATGTTGCCGGTATTCGGGGCGATCTCCGGTTCGTAAAGAGCGATATCAAACATAGTAGATAATCCGTGGTGACAATAGCGCTATTGTAGCGGAAAAGGCAGCCAAAAAGCACGACAGCGAGAGTGATGGCAGATACGGCGGCCCAGTGAGGGCCGCGCGTAGAATTGGAGTTAGTGGGAAAGCGGGAGGGTGATGGTGACCTTGAGGCCGCCCAGAGTGCTGCGCGATGCTTTGATAGTACCGCTGTGCTGGCGGATGGCACTTTCAGTGATCGCCAGTCCTAGCCCGGTGCCGCCACTGCTGCGGTCTCGTGCGGTCGAGACTCGGTAGAACGGCCGGAAGATATCCCCCAGTTCACTATCGGGAACACCCTCGCCGTTATCCTCGACCGTGATGCACAGTCTCATCGCCTGAGTTACGAAGCGGATCTGGATCGTATCATCACCATACTTGATGGCATTACGGACCACGTTTTCCAACGCACTGATCAGCAAGTTGGGATTACCATGCAGCGGCCACTCTTCCAATGGTGTGTAGCTCAGCTGCTTGCCAGATTGTTCGGCTTCGAAGCGGGCATCTTCCATCATGTCATACCATAGCGAGGCAGCATCGGTTTGCTCCCGTTGTTCATGACTGTTGACCTGCATCCGGGATAATTCCAATAGCTCACCGATCATAGTCTCCAGCCGCTCGGCTTCGGTATCGATGCGGGTGAGCTCGTTACTCTCGCCTTGCTTACGCTTAGCCAGTGCGGTAGCCATCCGCAATCGGGTCAGTGGTGAGCGAAGCTCATGGCTGATGTCGGACAGCAGGCGTTGCTGGCCGCCGATCATGTGGTTGATAGCCTGGACCATCTGGTTGAAGCTGGCGCCTGCCTGCTTGAATTCTTTCGAGCCGGACTCCAGTTTGGGATCGGCTTCGAACTCCCCCTTGGCTACGCGTTCTGCGGCATTTTGTAAACGGCGTGCTGGCAGGGAGATAGCCCATGCTAGCCATAGTAGCAAAGGGGTACTGACCAGCATGGTCAGCAGCAATAATTGAAAAGGTTTATCTAGGATCTGGATAAAAAACGGCGGCGGCTCTCTGACGATCCGGCCGATGTACATCAGCAAGGTGTCGCCTTTGTGTTTGACCTCGAATGGTCCGGCCATCATCCAGCGGCCATAGAGTTTTTGCTTGGGTACTTTGGGGCTGTCGGCCATGGTAATAAAATTACGCAGCGCCTTGCTGTTACGTCGTGGAGAGATGATATCGCCATCAGAGGTGGTGAAGTAGAGCTGGAACCCCTTGTGGCGGTCATTGTCGGTAAAGCGGCTGAGTTTCTTCTCTAGCGAACCGCCATCACGAGAAATCTGGCTGGATATGCTAGCCGCTGATTCCTGAAATCTATCTTGCTGAGCCTGGGGAATGGTGTGCTGGGTGCGCGGATCCAAATTGGGCAGCAATAGCAGTACCAAGACCACAATTAACAGGGTGAGCCAGAAGACCGCGAAGATACGGCCATACAGGCTGGAAAAGCGGGGCAGCTTCATTATACGTCCTCAACCAACAGGTAGCCCTTGCCGCGTAGGGTCTTGATCCACGGCTTACCGTCATCGCGGGCAGGCAATTTCTTGCGCAGGTTAGACACATGCATATCGATGGCTCGATCAAATGGGGCCAGCCTTTTGCCTAGTACCTCAAGGCTGAGATCGTTCTTGGCGATGATTTTCCCCGGGTGTTGGACAAAATAGCTCAAGAGTGCCAGCTCGGTACCGGTCATTTCAATTGGAATACCATGGCACAGGACTTCTTGGCGTCCTGGGTAGATTTCAATATCCTGATAGTTCAGGCATTCTGGGCCGGCCTTGGTCGAGGTGTTCTTGTTTTGGGTGCGGCGTAATATAGCGCGGATACGGGCCAGTAATTCACGGTCGCTAAATGGCTTGGGCATATAATCATCGGCGCCCAACTCTAGCCCGAGTACCCTATCAATTTCTTCGCCTTTGGCTGTTAGCATCAGTACTGGGGTTTCATATTTTTCGCGCAGTCGGCGCAGCATCTCAGTACCGTTCATTACCGGCATCATTACATCCAGTAAGATCAGATCGATGCTGTCATCCACCTTGGCTAGTCCTTGCTCGCCATTATTGGCTTCGACAACCTCGAACCCTTCCATATCGAGAATATCGGAAAGCAGAGAGGTGAGTTCTGTATCATCATCAACAAGCAAAATTTTGACCATGGTGTCTACCTTTAATAGCAACAGCGATAGGGTAAGTATCCCTAATCAATGTAGGGCAGCCAAGTAAAATTGGTTTAGCTTTACGCAGTTTTACGTTTTCCGGACAGCCCTTTACCTTGCATGGCGTATTCTATAACCGTACCTGAGAACATGGCGCTGCAACAGCAGCCTCTATTGGAGAAGAACATAATGATGACTTTTAAAAAAACAATGGCTCTTGCAATTGCCCTTCCTCTAGCCCTAGGCTCTGCCTCTGCATTGGCATACGGTGGTGGTAAAAACCACAACGGCCACGGTGGCAAAGGAGGGTGTGGTATGGACGATAGCCGTATGTTCCGTCAGTTGGATCTGACCGATGCGCAGAAAACAGAGCTGAAAGACTTGCGTCAGGCCAACAAAGACAATAAGCGCGGCAAGAAGGGCGAGCGTCATAGCGACATGCAGGCGCAGCACCAGAAAATGCAGCAGCTTGTCCTGAGCGAAGATTTCAATGAAGCTGAAGTGCGTGCTCTGGCTGAAGAAATGTCTAAGCAGCAGGTTGAGCGCCGCGTCTCTATGCTTAAGCAGCGCCATGAAATGATGCAAGTACTGACCGCCGAGCAGAAAACCAAGCTGCAGGAGCTTCAGGCCGAACGCGGTGAAAAATGCCAAGCGAAAATGGAAAAGCGCATGGAGCGCAAGCAATCTAACTAATTGCTCTGATTAAACAGAGAAAAGCCGCCAACGCTCTTGGCGGCTTTTTTGTTATTTACGCCCAAGCAATTTGAAGTCACTTGGTGTACTGCTTTGTAAATCATCAATTTGAATAATTTTGTTATTAATTTTCGTCATAAAAAAGCTATACTGCGGTGTATTGCCAAGTCCAGTGCTGTCTGTCTGGTGTGATTATCATGGATGAATTTATAATCACCCGCGGTCATCATTATCACCGGGCACAACTGGAGGCTCTGGTGCCAGCCGTTATACTGAATTCGTAGAGTTATAGCGGCCGAGCGGTGTATTGCTCATGCTACCAGCCTAAAGGCTAACTGTTTTAAATATCCCGATAGTGTTTGAGGCGGCGATAGTTTCAACGCCATGCTGCAGTTGCAGGCTATCGTGATATGAATCAACAAATTTTTTTATCAAAATTGTAATACTCCTACATTAGTAGGAAAGTTACAGTTTACATAAGTCAGGGCCACTTTAAGGCCTGTGGTCGAGTGGGGAACCTCGGCCGCTTATGTCGGATTTGAATTTTCATTTCCCAAAGTCAGAGGGTAACCATGATTAAGAAGATTGGTGTATTGACCAGTGGTGGTGACGCACCTGGTATGAATGCGGCGGTTCGCGGTGTTGTACGTGCAGCATTGTCTGAAGGCGTTGAAGTATACGGTGTGTATGACGGCTATCAGGGCCTGCACCAGAACCGTATTGAAAAACTGACGCGCTCAAGCGTATCAGATGTCATCAATAAAGGTGGTACATTCCTGGGTTCTGCGCGTTTTCCTGAATTCAAGGAAGAGAAAGTACGTCAGCAGGCTATCGAAAACCTTAAGATCCACGGCATCGAGGCTTTGGTTGTGATCGGTGGTGACGGCTCGTACATGGGTGCGAAGAAGCTGACTGAAATGGGCTACCCATGTATCGGTCTGCCAGGTACGATTGATAACGACGTTGCAGGTACTGACTACACGATCGGTTACCTTACAGCGCTGAACACGGTTATCGACGCGATTGACCGTCTGCGTGATACGTCTTCTTCTCACCAGCGTATCTCTATTGTTGAGGTAATGGGCCGCCACTGTGGTGATCTGACCCTGATGTCTGCGATTGCTGGTGGCTGTGAGTACATTATCACACCAGAAACCGGCTTGAACAAAGAAGAGCTGCTGGCGAAGATCAAAGAAGGGATCTACAAAGGTAAGAAGCACGCGATCATTGCACTGACCGAATTGATGACCGATGCCAACGAACTGGCGAAGTATATCGAAGACGAAACAGGCCGTGAGACGCGTGCAACGGTACTTGGCCACATTCAGCGTGGCGGTCAGCCAACAGCATTTGACCGTATCTTGGCATCTCGTATGGGTGCGTATGCGGTAGATCTACTGATGGAAGGCCAAGGTGGTCGTTGTGTGGGTATCCAGAACGAGAAGATGGTTCACCATGATATCATCGACGCGATTGAGAACATGAAGCGCCCAGTACGTAAAGATCTTTACGCATTGGCTGACAAGTTGTTCTAAAGGGTATTCCCTGAATAAAAAAACCGGCTGTCAGCCGGTTTTTTTGTGCCGGCATTGCTAGAGTTGATGATCAGCTGGCAACAAAAAAGCTACCCGAGGGTAGCTTTTTTTATTAATCAGCCTTCGATAAAGAAGCGGTGATTATTTTTTCGCTTCAGCAGCAGCTTTAGCAATAGCAGCGAAGCTTTCAGCGTTCAGAGCAGCACCGCCAACTAGCGCGCCGTCGATGTCTGGCTGTGCGAAGTAAGCTTGTGCGTTTTCTGGTTTAACAGAACCGCCGTACTGGATCACAACTTTCTTCGCCACATCTTCGCTCTTCTCAGCAATGTGCGCACGAATCGCTGCGTGGATGCGCTGTGCATCGTCAGCTGTAGCGGCTTTACCAGTACCGATAGCCCAGATTGGTTCGTAAGCGATGATTGCGCCTTCTAGGGCCTCAACGCCTTGGGTGTTGATCACTGCATCGATTTGACGAGCACAAACAGCAACTGTTTCGCCAGCTTCGTTCTGTGCTTCAGACTCACCGATACACAGTACTGGTGTTAGGCCGTGCTCTTTTAGGAAAGCGAATTTCTTAGCAACGAACTCGTCTGATTCATTGTGGTATTCACGACGCTCAGAGTGACCGATGATGATGTGGCTTGCACCAAAATCTTTCAGCATCTCTGGAGAGATATCGCCAGTGAATGCACCGCTAGCGTTAACGTCAACGTTCTGTGCACCTAGGATGATTTTGCTCTCACCTTTGCTGATTAGTTGCTCAGCTAGGTCAAGGTACATAGCTGGTGGCGCAACGGCAACGTCTACGCCTTCAACACCTTTAAGTTCAGCATCAAGGCCCTTAAGAAGGTTAGATACCATTTCTTTGCTACCGTTAAGCTTCCAGTTACCCATAACCACAGGATGGCGCATAGCTTTTCTCCATATCAAATTGACTTAAAAAATACTTAATAGCGTAATACACAGCCCTTGGGTGTAACCCGTTATCGGCGGCGCTGAATACTAGGCTATAAAGTATCATCCGGCATGCTGGCAGTCTTATTCGTTAACACCGCCAGCAGCGCCAACATTACCACAGCTTAGGAAATCAATTTCCTGTCCGAAATCATATCAGTGCTTGGTTGTACCTTTTTCGCCGGCAAAAGTGAACCGCTGCGGGAGAATTTTTTTCACCTTGGTGCGACTCCCTGCGTGGAGAGGAGAAAAAGACAGTGATCCGTGACTGAAATATAGCCTCTATCTTTGGCGTCGTGGGATTAGATCCGCTAAGGTTGGTGGCTATTTTAGGATAAAGCCATGCCAAACATGGGTTTTCCCAACAAAAATAAGTGAAGTGTAAAGCACAAGGAGGAGCGGATGCCTAACTTAGTGATGGAGTACGCCGAACCCGTTGTTGAGCGGGTCAATATTTCGGGGTTACTCGATGATCTACATACCATTTTGCTCGAGTGCGGGATTTTCGAGCCGGATTCGGTCAAGTCGCGAAGCTACCGGTGCCATAACTGGCTGGTTGGAGAGAATCGCGATCTCGATACCTTTATCCATATCGAGTTGACGATGCTGTCGGGCCGCAGTACCGAGGTGAAACGCGACTTATCCCGCGCCCTGATGAGTGCGCTTGAGCAGCATGCCCGCTCCATCAATAGCCTGACCATCGATATTCGTGATATGGACAGTGACTGCTTCCTTAAGGTCAGCTGCTAGGCTGACTCGATTCATCCAGTGAACCCGGGCGGCGGAAAGGTTTTATATCAGCCTGGTGTTCAGTCAGGGTTTCTGGGGCATTGAGCGCCTGAGCAAACCGTTTGAGCTGCTGTTGCAGCTCTGCCATCAGTAGGATGTTGGTATGGTTGGGATTTTTTCCCAGGTCTATCACCTGATTGATATGGCTCATCTGCGCTCGTAGTCGCGGCTGCATCTCTGCACTGGCATTGCTAATGATCTCTTCACTCATTGTCAAACGCAGTGCTTCGAGTTTCTCCGGTTCGTTTTCGGCCATGGCTTTCAATTCGTCAAACGGTGGCAGTGTCTGCATCTTGCTCTCCTTATCCCTAAATGCTTACCCCAAGCCCTATCAGGTTAAAGGCCGAAGTAGTACCTACCAGCATGATTGCTATGCAATAAAGTTAGTTGCCAACAAGGCTGGCGACTGGCTCAGGAGTGAGAAAAATGAGAGGTTTATACACAGAGACAGAGAGGGTGAAACGAAAAGCCCGGCTTCCGGGCTTGTTTGAGGAGTCGTGGTTATCGCTTACCAGTAGTGCTCCATGGTGATTTGGCCGGGGTTGCGGCGCAGGTTTTTGGTGAAGCCTTTTTGCTCCAATACCGCTTTGGTTTCCCGGACCATTTCGGGATTGCCACACAACATAATTTGACTTTTCTCTGGTGCCAGCGATAGGCCAACATGGCGTTCTAGCATACCGTCTTCGAGCGCTTGGGGGATCCGGCCTGACAGGGCGGGGGGAGCCGGCTCACGGCTAACGAAAGGCTGAACAATCAGTTGCTCAGGGTAACACTCTTTGAGAGCATTGATTTCGGCCTGGTAGCTGAGATCAGCCGAAAATCGTACCGCATGAACCAAGATAATTTTACGAAAGCGTTTCCAGGACGATGCTTCGCGCAAGATAGAAAGGTATGGCCCGATGGCGGTACCGGTCGCCAACAGCCAAAGTTGCTCGGCATCGGGGACTTCGTCCAAGGTGAAATAGCCGTTAGCACGGGCAGAAATGAAGACTTCCTGACCCGGCTCAAGGGCGTGGAGCCTCGGTGACAGCAAGCCGTCAGCAACTCGGGTAGCATAGACTTCGATTTGATCGGTCGAAGGGGGGTTAACGAAAGAGTAGGCGCGCTGGATCATTTTGCCATCAATCTCCAGTCCCAGCTTGGTAAACTGGCCGGCTTTGAACGGCTCGATGTTGGCTTGCAGCACAAGACTGAACAAGTCATTGTTCCAATGTCGGTTACTGATGACTTTCGCAGGGATCCAGTCAGCCATAATGTTCTCCTCGTTATGATTTTATTATTCGATACGCGCAGCGCCTTTCTCCGGCAATGATGTGTTCGTGTCGGTTAACCTGGTATTCGTTGCCTAGCAAGCGTTGGAAAACGGCCAGTTCGGACTGGCAAAGTGATGGGCAACGTTGGGCTGCGTGGCAGATAGGGCAATGGTTTTCGATCAGCACGAAATCTTCGCCATCCTGGTGAAGTTCGGCCATATAACCCTCCCGCTCCCTGAGTGTAGTAAGGATCTGCAGTTTTTCTGCGATATTTTCTACCCCGGACAGCTGGGCTTGGTATTGTTCAAAGGTTTGATCCTCCCGCCGATCGACTACCTTGCTTAGCCCATCTTGGCCAAACAACTCCTCAACAGAATCAAGCATTTGAATAATAAAATCGCCATGACGGTCGGCAAAGCGTCGATGTCCCTTTTGAGTCAGGTGCCAGTGTCGGGTCGGTCTGCCGACTTTGGCCTTGATGTCTTCGAAGTCGACCAAGCCTTCCTCTTCCAGCCCCTGCAGGTGTTGTCTAACTCCCATGGTGGTAAGTTGGAAATCCTCGGCAAGGATCTTGGCGGTGACCGGGCCTTCGCGTTTCATCCGATAGAGTATTTTGTCGATGGTTTTCATAGTCACCTTTGGCAGCAAATTGGCATAGTTAATTATGTAGTCAGCTTTCTAAATAAAGCAACAACTTTACAAAGTAAGAGCTGCAGGGGAAGGAAAGGGGGATAAGGCTGTGAAGGCGAAACTGGAAGTATAGCGATAAAAAAGCGCGCCGGATGGCGCGCGAGATAATCGTTCAGATATGTCGAATCTTACAGGATATGACCCTTGATGGCGTCGTCTTTGCGATCCAAGTAGTGGGTCGACTTGATACGGCGGATAGTACGGCACTTACCGCGGATCAACAGGGTTTCGGTGGTGGCAATATTGCCCTGGCGGCTGATCCCTTCAAGCAGATCACCCTTAGTGATGCCTGTACCGGCAAAGATAACATTATCGCTACGTGCCATGTCTTCCATGCGCAGTACCGTGTTTGTCTCAATGCCCATTTCGCCACAGCGGTCGATTTCCATCTGGCCGTGTTTGCGGTTTTCTTCGGTGTCACCTTTTACTTCGTGACGAGGAAGCAGGCGACCGTGCATGTCACCGCCAAGCGCGCGAATTGCAGCGGCAGAAACAACACCTTCTGGCGCGCCGCCGATACAGTACATCACATCGACTTCGCTATCAGGCATACAGGTTAGAATTGATGCGGCAACATCACCATCAGGGAAGGCAAACACACGTACACCCATCGCTTGCATTTCAGCAATAATGCCATCGTGACGAGGTTTCGCCAGCGTAGTCACGACCAGCGTATCAAGGGTTTTACCCAGTGCTGCTGCGATGTTCTCTAAGTTTTCAGTTAGTGGTTTAGCCAGATCAATAACGCCTTTAGCGGCAGGGCCGACAACCAGTTTTTCCATGTACATATCAGGTGCTTTAAGGAATGAGCCTTTCTCGCCAGCAGCCAATACTGCCAATGCGTTGTTCTGGCCCATTGCTGTCATGCGGGTCCCTTCGATTGGGTCTACCGCAATATCTACAGCATCACCACCAGTACCGACTTTCTCACCGATGTAAAGCATAGGGGCTTCATCGATTTCACCTTCACCGATAACAATTTCGCCTTCGATTTCTGTTTGGTTTAACAGGGTACGCATAACCTCAACGGCAGCGTTATCCGCTGCAATTTTATCGCCACGGCCTAGCCATTTATAGCCTGCAAGTGCTGCACCTTCAGTGACACGGGAAAATGCCATCGCCAAATCGCGTTTCATGGTAACTCCAGAAATAGAAATCAGTGGGCTAGGGCCTGTAGGCTACAGGCCCAGAATAAATCTGGCGGCGATTTTAACACAGGTTGCAAGGAAACGTTTGCGTTAGCGCAAAAATGTTTATTTCTTGTCATTTCGCCACCAATGAACGAAAAAAGGCCTGCTTTCGCAGGCCTTGATGGGGCGCAGAGGGTCACGCGAGGGTTAGGCTTTCGCCTGATTAAATGTCGTCACCATCAACCGCCCAGCCTTTGGCACATTCGACTGCACGCTTCCAGCCGTTGTAGCGACGGCTTCGTTTGTCTTCATCGCTGCAGGCGATGAATTTACGGTCCAATACTGCTTTGTTCTTCAACTCATCGATGCTGCCCCAGAAGCCAACCGCAAGACCTGCTAGGTAGGCTGAGCCAAGTGCCGTCACCTCGGTAACCACAGGGCGGTGTACCTCGGTATCCAGAATGTCAGATTGGAACTGCATCAAGAAGTTGTTGGCAACGGCGCCGCCATCGACACGCAGAGTCGCTAGCTTGATGCCAGAGTCAGCCTGCATCGCATCCAGTACGTCGCGGGTCTGGTAAGCCACACTTTCCAGCGTTGCACGGATGATGTGGTTACTGTTCACACCGCGGGTCAAGCCGACAATAGCACCACGGGCATACGGGTCCCAGTATGGTGCGCCAAGGCCGGTGAAGGCTGGTACCACATAGACACCATTAGCACTGCCGACTTTCTCGGCAAAGTATTCGGAATCCCCGGCATCGCCAATCAATTTCACTTCGTCACGCAGCCACTGGATGGAAGCGCCGCCCATAAAGACAGCCCCTTCCAAGGCATAGGCCACTTCACCTTTCGGGCCACAAGCCAGGGTGGTCAATAGGCCGTTATGCGAGGTCACTTTTTCCTTGCCGGTATTCATCAGCAGGAAGCACCCTGTGCCGTAAGTGTTTTTCGCCTGACCTGGTTCGACACACATCTGGCCGAACAGTGCTGCTTGCTGGTCACCAGCGATACCAGCGATTGGGATACGGGTACCGCCCTTACCACCAATGTTGGTCTTACCGTAAACTTCAGACGACGACTTCACTTCCGGCATCATCGATAGCGGGATATCCAGTGCTTTAAGCAGTTTTTCATCCCACTGAAGGGTGTTGATGTTGAACACCATGGTACGGGAGGCATTGGTGAAGTCGGTAACGTGAACGCGTCCTTGGGTCATCTTCCAGATCAGCCACGTATCAACGGTACCAAACAATAGGTTACCGGCTTCGGCTTCTTCGCGGGCCCCTTCGACATTGTCGAGGATCCACTTTATTTTGGTGCCTGAGAAGTATGGGTCGACAACTAAGCCGGTGTTTTCACGGATGTATTCTTCAAGGCCGGCTTTTTTCAGTTCTTCGCACGTATCTGCTGTACGGCGGCATTGCCAGACAATCGCGTTGTAAACAGGCTTACCTGTGTTCTTGTCCCAGATAATGGTGGTTTCGCGCTGGTTGGTGATACCGATACCAGCAACCTGATCGGAGCGGATCCCTGCCTTGGCCAGCACTTCAACCAGCGTTGAGCTCTGGGTGGCATAGATTTCTAGCGGATCGTGCTCGACCCATCCAGCCTTGGGGTAAATTTGGGTGAATTCACGCTGTGACGAGCACACAATATTGGCGTTGTGATCAAGCACCACTGCACGGGAGCTGGTCGTACCCTGATCCAGCGCAACAATGTACTTTTGCTCAGTAGTCATAACGGTTTCCTCTCATTGTCATTATATAAGGGTAGTAGAGTGTGGTGTTCTGATCGGCCTGTGCGGGGCAGGCCGAAGATGTTCTAGGGTGTAGGGTTCAGGTGTTCGTTTTTAAGCATTCGCTGCTTGTTCGCCAGTCTCTTCGCACTGGTTCGGTAGGGTACAGCGATTGCCCGGCAAGTAGGTGCCGATAGCTTTAGGGTATAGCCAGCCACCGAATGCGGCACCCATGATTGGTGCCAGGATGGGGACAATCATGTATGGGATATCTTTACCACCGGTCAGGGCCATATCGCCCCAGCCAGCCAAGAAGGCGAAGAATCTAGGTCCGAAATCACGCGCTGGGTTCATGGCAAAGCCCGTCAGTGGACCCAGTGAGCCACCAATTACGGCAATCAATAGACCGATAAGTAGCGGTCCCATCGCGCCGCGAGGGGCGCCGTTTTTCTGATCACCAATGGCTAGGATAGCGAACACCAATACTGCGGTGATCACAAACTCCACCGCAAATGCGCCGGCAAATGACAGTGCGGCATGCGGGTAGGTTGAGAAAATCCCCGCAGTCGCCAAGCTGGCTTCGCTGCCGCGGACAATACCGTTGGCGCTTTCGAATTCAACAAACAGGTTGCTGTACAGGCCGTAGATCAATGCCGCGGTACAAAAAGCACCGAGCATTTGTGCGGTGATATAAGGCAAGACTTTGCGTTTGTCGAAGCCGTGAAAAAGGGCAAGGGCAATGGTAACTGCAGGGTTGATATGGGCACCGGAAACGCCGGCGGTACAGTAGATCGCGATGGCAACGCCAAGGCCCCACATGATACTAACCTCCCACTGGCCAAATTCGGCCCCGGTCAGTACCAGTGCGGCAACACAACCGACGCCAAAGAAGATCAGTAGCCCAGTACCTATGAACTCGGCCAGGCATTCGCCGAGCAGGGTATGTTGTTTTTGGGTAGTCATGGTTCAGTCCTTTTGTCTAATGTCGTAGGGGGAAAGCTATTTTTGTATTTATGTGTGGCTAATGTACTCGAATCTACCAAGAATAAAATCGGATTGAACGAAAATTGTGCGTTCGAGCATAGAATGGGTTTGTTTTTTGCGCGTTCGCGCAAACGGTTGCCATTTAACGGGGAATTTCCCCAGTGCCACTGTTGCTTAAAGGTTGGCGAGGTGAAAACACGAATTGCGGAGGTATGTATTTGTTTCTGAAATAAAAAATCCGACCTGAAAAGGTCGGATGTGCCAGAGGGGCAAATTCTTGGATTTTTCCAAGAGAGATACGATCATGATAAAAATTAGCACGCCGCCGCTGCATTAAAATAGAGTTTGATCGCAATTTTACGCATTTGGCTGCGATGCAGAATGAATTTTGCACGGCTTGCTCATTTCTTTTGCCAATCTTCTTGGCATTACATTTAGGCGGTATAGCAAGCGCATGGAAAGCAAGGATTTGATGAATTTCGTGCAAAATTTCCCCATTTGCTAAAAAGCATGGTATTTGTAGATGTCAGAAGGCGGTAGCCTCGTTAGAATAGGTGATAATCAATCGTAAACGTGCCTGTGGAACGTTGCCTTAACTGTTAGGGCAAATAGATAGGCTGAATACAGGTGGACAATATGTCATTAGAAATGTTCGAAAAGCTGGAAGCCAAAGTACAAATGGCTGTTGATACAATTTCCCTGCTACAAATGGAAATTGAAGAACTAAAAGAAACAAATAATGGTCTGGCGGGCGAAGCGCAAGCATTGCGTTCTAGCCGCGAAGAGCTTGAGCAAGAGAACAGCAAACTGCGTCATGACCACGAGGCATGGCAAGAGCGCGTACGTGCGCTATTGGGCAAGATGGAACACGTTGAATAAACGTATTGTTGCCGGGCAGTCAATGAGCCTGCCGTGCAAGAAAAAACAGAGCCATTGGCTCTGTTTTTTTATGGGGGTTACTGACTGCAATGGATTAGTCGATATCGAGCGGCTCGGGGGAGAGGATCACCCCGGTATTGTCGGCATAGATATGATCTTCCGGCAGGAAGGTGACCCCACCAAAATTGACCGCAACATCCACCTCGCCGATGCTGTTTTCATCAGCACCAACGGGAATCGAGGCTATGGCCTGAATACCGATATCCAGTTCGTCGAGATCATCAACGTGGCGGACACAGCCATAAATGATCAACCCTTCCCATTCGTTCTCGACGGCTAGTTGGGCAAGTTCGGCATCGATCAACGCCCGGCGCAGAGAGCCGCCGCCATCAACCAGCAATACCCGGCCAGCCCCTGCTTCTTGCAGGGCAGAACGGATTTGCCCGCAATCTTCGAAGCATTTAACCGTAGTAACCTGGCCGCCAAAGGAGCTACGACCGCCATAGGAGCTGAACATGGGTTCGACGACGTCAACTTTGTCGAGATAGATATCGCATAACTCGGACGTATTGTATTCCATAAGCGCGCTTCTTCTGTGGCAATTGAAAAGGGTGGACTGGCCGCTGGCAGCAGCGACCAATCTTAACTTGTTGAAAGTATAACCAGTTGTTTAGCCTTCGTACAAGGATATATCCCTGTTAACTTCAAGGATATTCAGGCAGCAGCCAATACTACGCCAGCGGCGAACAACAAGTTGGTGAGTAATGCACATTTGACCATGGTGGCCATCATTGGGCGCAGTGCGGCACCGTCTGCCGACTGCAGTACCTGTTTACCGTGCTTGAACAGTAGCGGTAAGCTGAGGATAAACAACCAGCCAAACGGAGAGTGCAGCTCCAGCAAGGCAAACAAGGCGAGGCAGAGTACGCTGCCAAAAAGTAGGAACAAGTGGTATTTACGGCCCCACTCTGGTCCCATGCGTACTGCCAGTGTCAGTTTTCCACATTCGCGATCGTTGTCGATATCACGTAAGTTATTGATATTTAGAACGCCTACCGCCAGCAGGCCGCAAGCCGTCGCCGGTAGCATGATGATTGAATCAATTTGTCCGGCTTGCAGGTAATAGGTGCCAGCCACGCCCAGCCAGCCGAAGAACATCAATACTGACAGATCGCCCAAACCCCGGTAGCCATAGGGCTTGTTACCGACGGTATAGGCAATCGAGGCGGCAATAGCCATTAGGCCAAGCAGTATGAAACCGACCATATCCTGTAGGTTATTGGTGGCGATAAAAATCAGGCTCAGGCCGCTGGCTGCGGTCAAGATGGTGTTGAGGATCATCGCCTTACGCATCGCCGTCTGGGTGACCATGCCAGATTGGATCGCACGCTGGGGGCCCAATCGCTGGTCGTTATCTGTGCCTTTGACGGCATCACCGTAGTCATTGGCGAGGTTGGAGAGTATTTGCAATAACAGTGCGGTCAGCAGGGCAAGACCTGCAATGACTGCGGAGAAACTTCCTTGCCATCCTGCTACTGCACTGCCACAAACAATTGAGGCGATGGCCAGGGGCAGGGTCTTCGGCCTTGCCGCATCGAGCCAAATTGCGAGAGAAGATGATTTCATAATGTGATCTTAAACCGGTAAACAAGTAGGTGCTTATTATGGCGTAACTGTAGCAGGGGGCAACTTTATCGCCACTTTGTTTGTTTGAGAACAAAAAAACGGCACCTCTAAGAGTGCCGTTTGATAGGATCAGCGAATGCCGAGCTACAGGATAAAGCGGCTCAGATCTTCGTCTTCAACCAGTTCACCCAAGCGTGAAGTGACATAGGCACCGTCAATCACAATCTGGTCGCCGGATTTTTCTGAGGCATCGTAAGACAGCTCTTCCATCAGGCGTTCCATGACGGTGTGAAGACGGCGGGCTCCGATATTTTCGGTACGCTCGTTCACTTGCCATGCGGCTTCGGCCAGCTTGTCGATACCGCTCTCGTCAAAATCTATGTTAACCGATTCGGTCGCCATCAAGGCTTTGTACTGCTCGGTCAACGAGGCATTCGGCTCGGTCAGGATACGTTTGAAATCGTTGCTGGTTAGTGCTTCAAGCTCAACACGGATTGGCAAGCGGCCTTGCAGCTCAGGGATAAGATCCGATGGCTTGGCGACCTGGAACGCGCCAGAGGCAACAAACAGGATGTGGTCGGTACGGACCATACCGTGCTTGGTTGATACCGTGCTGCCTTCTACCAACGGAAGCAGGTCACGCTGTACCCCTTCGCGAGATACATCTGGGCCAGAGGTGTCACCACGCTTGCAGATCTTGTCGATTTCATCGAGGAATACGATACCGTTATTCTCGACAGCAAAAATCGCCTGCTCTTTCAGCTCTTCTTGGTTGACCAGTTTTGCTGCTTCTTCCTCGGTCGCGGCTTTCATCGCGTCCTTGATTTTCATCTTGCGCTTATTGGTGGTGTTACCCGCCAGATTCTGGAACATGCCCTGAAGCTGGTTGGTCATCTCTTCCATGCCAGGAGGAGCCATGATCTCGACGCCCATCTGTGGGGCCGCTACATCAATTTCGATTTCCTTGTCATCCAGCTTGCCTTCACGCAGCTTTTTGCGGAATGACTGACGTGCCGATGAACTGTTGTCCGCTTCTTCGTTCTGTCCCCACGCATCGCGTGCCGGTGGTAGCAGGATGTCGAGGATACGGTCTTCGGCCAGCTCTTCAGCACGGAAACGGACTTTTTCGGTTGCCTGCTGGTGGGTCATTTTTATCGCCACATCTGTCAGATCGCGGATAATGGTTTCGACTTCTTTACCCACGTAGCCGACCTCGGTGAACTTGGTCGCTTCTACTTTGATGAATGGCGCATTGGCCAGTTTTGCCAGGCGACGGGCGATTTCAGTTTTACCGACACCGGTCGGGCCGATCATCAGGATATTTTTCGGTGTTACTTCAACACGCAGCTCTTCGGGTAGCTGCATGCGGCGCCAGCGGTTACGCAGGGCAATGGCCACCGCACGCTTGGCTTTGTCCTGACCGATGATATGGCGGTCAAGCTCGTGGACGATTTCGCGAGGAGTCATATCAGACATAGCCCTTCCTTATTCTTCAAGCTCTTCAATGGTGTGGAACTGGTTGGTGAAGACGCAAATATCACCGGCAATAGTCAGTGATTTTTCGGCGATTTCACGGGCGCTGAGATCGGTGTTTTCCAGCAGTGCGGTTGCTGCCGCCTGGGCGAAGTTGCCGCCTGAGCCAATCGCAATCAGATCGTTTTCAGGCTGAACTACATCACCGTTGCCGGTGATGATCAGTGAGCCGGTTTCATCCGCGACAGCCAGTAGGGCTTCCAGTTTGCGTAGCATACGGTCGGTACGCCAGTCTTTTGCTAGTTCCACAGCTGCTTTTAGCAAGTGGCCTTGGTGCATTTCCAGCTTGCGCTCGAAACGTTCAAATAGGGTGAAGGCGTCCGCTGTGCCGCCAGCAAAGCCAGCCAGAACTTTGTTGTTGTATAAACGGCGTACTTTGCGGGCGTTACCTTTCATGACGGTGTTGCCAAGGGACACCTGGCCATCACCTGCGATAACGACTTTACCGTTTCGACGAACAGATACGATAGTTGTCACGGTCTTACCTCTTGTGGTCTGCTCCGGTCATCATGCCGGTTTCGATATATTGCAGATCTGGGGACGGCTGGGAAAAGTTTCAAGGGGGAAAAGAAAAGGATGCCACAGGCATCCTTATTTATTCGACTGCTGGGCTACTCCCAGAACCAGATAGCGCATGGCTCGATACCGGCCCGGCGTAACTGGTTACGGTCGCTTTCGGCCTTGCGTTTTTGCGGATAAGGCCCGAGAACCACCCGGTACCAGTTGCCTTTTTCACCCTGGCTGACCTTGATTTGGCTAGTCAGTCCCTGGAAAGCAATCATGGCCTTACGTTCTTCGGCCTGACTCTGGCTGCGGTAGGCACCGCACTGCATCAAGTATGGCTTGGTCGGGGCTTGTTCTTTCTTGGCATCGACCTGCACTTCCTTGTTTTCCAGCTCTTCGATATAACGCCATTTCTCTTCCGGCTTAGGCGGTAGCGGTTTGGACGCTTTTGGCGGCGTCACAGGTTCCGCCTTCGGTCTTACCGGTTTGACCGGCTCGGGCTTGGTAACCGACGGGCTGGTGGGTTGTTGGGGTTGCGGGGCCGGGTTGGCGGACAGGTAATACAGCCCATAGCCCAGGGCTCCAACCAAGCACAGGGCGATAGCAGCCCATTTGATCGGGAAGCCACTGCTTGAGACTTGATTGCGGTTGCCACGGGGTTTCTTGGCGGCGGCTCTGCCGCGTTTGACGTAATCTTTGGTAGCCACGATGTCAATCAGTATTAAGGTGAGTTGAATAAACCTATGGTACAAATTTGCGTCAGCTCTGACCAGACCTTGCGATGCATCCTGACTTTTAGGTTGCACCGTAAGGTATAGGTTTTGTGAGCTTGTACCCAAAAATTGCGTGGTAAGCCGGCTTAGTTGGCGGGTGGCGCGGCACTTTCGCGGATCACCAGCTTAGCATCGAGCAGACGTGAGCCAGAGGCAATGTCCTTACCCTTGAGGATATCGAGCAGCATCATCATCGACTGTCGCCCGATCTCGTAGCGTGGTTGGGAGACGGTGGTAAGCGGTGGATCGCAGTATTCAGCAAACTGAATATCATCGAAGCCGACAATTGACAGATCTTGTGGCACCCGAAAGCCAAGGCGCTTAGCTTGCTGCATAGCACCGATCGCCATTACATCGTTGTGGCATAACAGAGCTGTTGGAGGCTCGGGTAGCGACAATAGGGCTGTAACCGCACGGGCACCACCGGCAAAGCTGAAGTCGCTCTTGACCGTATACGCGGGGTTGAGTTCAACCCCCGCCCGACGCAGCGCCTGCTGGTAACCCTGAGATCGGAACTGGCACAAGGCTGCATTGTCAGGCCCGGTGACTTGGGCAATGCGTTTGTGCCCCATTTGGGTCAGATAATTGACGGCCTCAAAGGCTGCGGTCAGGTTGTCGATATGGACCGTTGGCAGTTCGAGCTCCGGGGCAAACTCACACGCCATGACCATAGGCGGTAGGTTCTTTTGCTCAGGCTTGCTGACATCAAAGGGTAGGTCAGTACCGAGCAGTAACATACCGTCGGCTTGTTTGGTGAATACTAGGTTAACAAACGAATTCTCACGGGTTTTCTGTTGCCCGCTATCGCCAAGCAGGACCAGGTAACCATGTTCCATCGCCGCTTCTTCGATACCCCGGATGATCTCGGTGAAATAGGGATCACAGATATCGGGCACAATAGTGACGATAGTTTTTGATTCGTTGCGACGAAGATTCCTAGCCAGTGAATTGGGTGAATAGCCAGCATCCATGACAGCCTGTTCGACCTTTTTTCGGGTCGAGGCTGACACTTTTTCCGGGTTCATCAGGGCACGGGAGACCGTGGCCGTCGAGACACCGGCGAGCTGGGCAACATCCTTCATTGTCGCCATAGTTAAGGTTCCTCTCTATTATTTTTCTCTCTTTTTCCGCTGGGGATCATGGCCAAAGCAGCCGATACCTAAGCCAGCGAGCTTGTTATTGTAGGCTGTATGCCGGGGATTAAACATGCTTTAAACAGCATAAATTACATCCAATATGTGACATATGTCGCATTGTTCATTTTAAGTTAAATCCTGCGGTTCGACATCAATCGACCAACGGATTTTCTTGGCAAGAGGAAGCAAAGCGATGGCAGGCTTGGCAACAGACAGCCACTGTTGCAATGCCCTGCGGCTAGGTGCTTGTAGTAGTAACTGCCAACGGTAGCGGCCCGCCCGGCGTGACAGCGGAGCAGGATTGGGGCCCATTACCATTGTTTCTTGGCTGGCGACAGGACTGGTTTCGAAAATTCCTCTCACCTGTTGGAGGAACTGCTCGACCAGCTCGCTTTGGTTGGCTTCGGCCCGCAGCAAGGCCAAGTAGGTGAACGGTGGCAGCCATGCTTGCTTGCGCTCGCTCAGGGCACCCGAGGCGAAGTGATCGTAGCCCTTGTAGAGCAGGGCCTGGAGCAGACCATGCTCAGGATGATGGGTTTGTAATACCACTTCTCCGGGTTTGCTGGCCCGTCCCGCACGGCCGGCGACCTGGATAAACAATTGGGCCAAGCGTTCGCTGGCCCGGAAATCGTTGCTGAACAGTGCACTGTCGACATCAAGTAGGGCAACCAGGGTGACATCGGGAAAATGGTGACCCTTGGCCAGCATCTGGGTGCCAATCAATATTTGGTATTCGTTGTTGCGAATGGCCTCGAGGTAGTGCTCAAGGCTGCCCTTACGGCGGGTACTGTCGCGGTCGATACGCACGGTCCTGTAATTCGGAAACAACATCTCGAGTTGCTGCTCGAGCTGTTCGGTACCAACACCCACCGCATTGAGCTGGGTCGAACCACACTGGCCGCACTGGTGCATCATCGGACGCTGGGTGGCACAGTGGTGGCAGCGTAGCTCACCGCTTTGCTGGTGGAAGGTATAGTAGGCGTCACAGCGCTTGCACTCGGCCAGCCAGCCACAGTCATGGCAGATCACCGCCGGTGCGAACCCACGGCGATTGAGGAACAGCATGACCTGGTTACCGGCCTCGAGGTGCTGGCGCATTCGGGCGATCAGTGGGGCAGATAATCCCGCCTCTAGGTATTGCCCTTTGACGTCCAGCACGCCATGGCGGGCAGCCTGGGCAGCGCCTGCTCGGCGTGACAGAATAAGGTGGTGGTATTTGCCACTTTTGGCGTTGTGCAGCGTTTCCAGTGCCGGGGTTGCGGAGCCGAGCACGATCGGAATATTGGCCTGGCTGGCACGCATCACGGCCAGATCACGGGCATGGTAACGCAGGCTGTCCTGCTGCTTATAGGAAGCGTCATGCTCCTCGTCGACAATGATAATGCCGAGGTTGGCAAACGGGGTGAACAGGGCCGATCGGGTGCCGATGATGATCCCGGCTTGGTTATCACGCCCGGCAAGCCAGGCTGACAGCCGTTCGGTGTCGTTAAGCCCGGAGTGGATCGTCTCCAGCGGCACATTGAAGCGGCGGCGGAAGCGGTTGATAGTTTGTGGAGTCAGGCCAATTTCCGGCACCAGGATCAACGCTTGCTTGCCGGCCGCTAGCACGGGCTCAAGCAGGTTGAGGTAAACCTCGGTCTTGCCCGAGCCAGTAACACCTTCTAGCAGGTAGCAGCCAAATTCCGGATTGGCGTTGACACTGGCAATCGCCAAGGCTTGCTCCTCGTTGAGACGGGGTTTCTCCTCGGTAACCGCGAACTGCGATTGCCAGTGACGCATTGCTGGTGCTTGCTCGAGCGCTTCAATCCACCCTTTTTCGGTCAAGGCTTTCAACGTGGCATTGCTGACCTCTTCGGCAAGCAGGGCTTCATGGCTCAAAGCCCCCTGACGCAGCATCGTCAAGGCCTGGACTTGGCGCGGTGCCCGCTTGAGGGCCGTCAATGGTTGGTTGTGCCCCGCGTCAGTCAACTGCCACATTTTTAGTGTCGATGGTGATGCCTCACGGCCTTTTCGCAAATAGGTTGGCATCGCATTAGCCAGCGTATCGCCAAGCGGATATTGGTAATATTGGCTGGCCCAGTTCAATAGCTTGAACAGGCTCGGCTCCCACAGTGGCGAGTGGTCAAGTACGCTGTAGATCGGCTTGAGCTGGTTAAGAGGGAAATCAGACTTGTCTGTAAGGGTCATCACGATCCCAACTAACTGCTGGCGCCCAAACGGCACTTTGACCCGCCCACCGATAGCAGGCTGCTGGCCGGGCTTGACCAGGTAATCAAATTGCTTGTCCAGGGGAACAGGAAGGGCCACTCGGGCAATATTGGGCGTCATATATAACCGCTAAATCCGCATGTACTAAGATAGAGAAGTGTACCTTGCCCAGCCTCGGGCAGCAAAGCGGCGAAAAAAGGCGCATATTGGTTGATCTGAACTGTTTGATTGATTACTATACGCCGCCTAATTTGGCGTATTGGCAGTTCAGCCGTTACGTATATTTATTAACGCGTGTGGTGCCCGGCTTTGGATCGGGAGAGCGACACGGCCTTACTTTTGAGGTTATCCCATGAAACAAGGTATTCACCCAGAGTACACTGCAGTAAACGCTCGTTGTTCTTGCGGCAACACTTTCGTATTTAACTCTACTATGGGTAAAGACATCAACCTAGATGTATGCGACAAGTGTCACCCTTTCTACACTGGTAAGCAGCGTCAGGTTAGCTCTGGTGGCCGTATCGACAAATTCAACAAGCGTTTCGGTGCGCTTTCTAGCAAGTAATTGCCAGATGAATGTCGAAAAAGGGGATGCGCAAGCATCCCTTTTTTTTATGTCCATTTTTTCTACCGTAGTTTTGCCAGCCCTATTCCCTATTAGCATCTTGTTGCCTTCAAAGTTGGCAATTCCATCTTCTAGCCATCGCCTAATACGCTATATTCCCCACCCACCTCGGCGACTCACTCTGGGAATCATTGGATCGACCAGATGTTCGGTGCTAGGATTTTGTGCTGCCATAGAATATGATCTATGTCCAAAATCTAAAATAAAGTCACCCAAGTCAGGATTTCGAACACTATGTCTGAAGATTTTCGCCAACAGGCCCTTCACTACCATGCTTACCCTGTACCAGGAAAAATTGCCGTTGAGCTCACCAAGCCGGCCAATACCGTCGAAGACCTGGCGCTAGCCTACAGCCCGGGTGTGGCTGAGCCAGTGCGTGAAATTGCGCAAAACGCAGAGAATGTCTACAAGTACACCGGTAAAGGCAACATGGTCGCGGTGATCACCAATGGTACCGCTATCCTTGGCTTGGGTAACTTAGGCCCATTGGCGTCAAAACCTGTTATGGAAGGTAAAGCACTGCTGTTCAAACGCTTTGCAGGCCTGGACTCGATAGACATCGAAGTGAAGCACCGTACTATCGATGAGTTTGTCGACACGGTGGCGAACATTGCCGATACGTTTGGTGGGATCAACCTAGAAGATATCAAGGCACCTGACTGTTTCGAAATCGAAAAGCGCCTGATTGAGCGTTGCCATGTACCTGTATTCCATGACGATCAGCACGGTACGGCGATTGTCACTGCAGCGGGTATGCTCAATGCACTAGAGCTGCAAGACAAGAAAATCAATGAAGCAGTGATTGTCTGTTTGGGGGCTGGTGCTGCGGCCGTAGCGTGTATGGAGTTGCTGATCAAGTGCGGCGCCCAGCGAGAGAAAATCTACATGCTTGACCGCAAGGGGGTGATCCACACCCGCCGTGATGATATTAACGAATACAAGCAGCTGTTTGCCAACAATACTGACAAGCGTACGCTAGAAGATGTGATTGAAGGTGCGGATATTTTTGTCGGCGTATCGGGCCCCGATCTGTTGGCGCCGGAATCACTGAAACTAATGGCCGACAAGCCAGTGGTATTTGCGTGTTCTAATCCCGACCCAGAAATCAAGCCTGAGCTGGCTCATGCCGTTCGTGATGATTTGATCATGGGTACTGGCCGTTCGGACTACCCAAACCAGGTAAACAATGTTATCTGTTTCCCGTTCATCTTCCGCGGGGCATTGGATGTTCGCGCGAGCGAAATCAATGACGAGATGAAGCTCGCTGCCGTTGATGCTATTCGCTCACTGGCAAAAGAGCCTGTACCGGCAGAAGTGGTTGCGGCGGCAGGTGCCGACAAGCTTGAATTTGGTACCGAATACATTATCCCTAAACCGATGGATCCACGCCTGTTGCCACGTGTTGCCAAGGCTGTAGCCCAAGCGGCGGTAGACTCGGGCGTTGCGCGAATCGATATGCCTGTTGGCTATATGGAAGTGAAGTAAATCCTCCAGGCTGTAGCGCATACAAAAAAACCAGCCATGTGGCTGGTTTTTTTATCGTCATAAAATGCTGGCATTATGCGTAGCAGTTTACTTGGATTCTTATTCGTTGATATCTTCGTATGTGATGCCCATTTCTTCCATTAGCGCTTTAGCTTCAGCGGGAAGGTCGTCCGGTCGGTCTTTACGGATATCATCGTCAGTTGGGAGTGGCTGGCCGGTATAGGCATGCAGGAAGGCCTCACACAGTAGTTCACTGTTGGTGGCATGGCGCAAGTTGTTGACTTGGCGACGAGTTCGTTCATCTGTCAGGATTTTCAGGACCTTCAATGGAATCGAAACTGTAATTTTTTTGACTTGCTCGTTTTTCTTACCATGTTCCGCGTAAGGGCTGATGTATTCGCCATTCCACTCTGCCATTTGTTACCTTCTCAGCGATATAAAAGTGATGAAATATAGTATGCCTGAATTTTAGCGGGATTTACTGCCATAAGCAAAGACATATAGACGTCTAGAAGTGTTGACGTCTTCACTAATTGTCGCTATGTTGTTGCATAAAAGTTATTCGGCAGGGCCGCCCTGACAAGGAAAGTAATAATGAGTGACAAGAAGCTAGCCACCGTCGCTGTTCGCACCGGCATCGAATCCGATACCCAGTATAATGCTGTGGTTCCCCCTCTCTATTTAACCTCGACCTATAGCTTCTCGCAACTAGGAGAGGTGCCGCAATATGATTATTCCCGTTCTGGCAACCCTACCCGCAATACGCTGGCCGATGCGCTGGCAGAGCTTGAGGGGGGCGCGGGCGCGGTCGTGACCAACTGTGGTACGGCGGCGATCAACTTGCTTGCCTCAGCATTGATTGGGCCGGAAGATTTGATCATAGCGCCGCATGATTGTTATGGCGGCACCTATCGCTTGTTCAATACCCGTGCGGCAAAGGGCGACTTTAAGGTTCGTTTTATTGACCAAACTGATCCGACTGCGGTCGCCCAAGCGTTGGCACTGCAGCCCAAGTTGATCTGGGTGGAAACCCCGTCAAACCCATTGTTACGTATTGTGGATGTGGCGGAGCTCTGTGCTGCAGCGAAACAAGCTGGGGCATTGGTGGCTGTCGACAATACTTTCCTGTCTCCGATCCTTCAGCAGCCTATTGCGTTGGGGGCCGATTTTGTTGTTCATTCAACCACCAAATATATTAACGGCCATTCGGATGTGGTCGGTGGCGTGTTGATTTCCAAGACTGAAGAGCATGCCGAAGAGATCGCTTGGTGGGCAAATTGTATCGGGGCGACTGGGGCGCCGTTCGATGCCTATATGACATTGCGGGGGTTGCGGACCCTGGCACCAAGAATGCGGATGCATGAAGAAAATAGCCGTCAGATCTTGGCATACCTGCAGCAACAGCCGCTGGTTGGCAATATTTACCACCCGAGCCAGCCTGAGCACCCGGGCCATGACATTGCGCTCAAGCAGCAAAAAGGGTTTGGGGCGATGCTGAGTTTCGAAATTGCCGGTGATATGGCGCAGCTGGAAGTGTTTGTAAAAACGCTCAACAGTTTCTCATTGGCTGAGTCACTAGGCGGAACGGAGAGCTTGATTTGTCACCCGGCGAGTATGACGCACCGTGCGATGTCGGATGAAGCCCAGGCCGAAGCGGGCTTGAAGCCGACCCTGTTGAGGCTCTCGGTTGGTCTGGAGGATCCAGACGATTTGATTGCTGATCTTGAGCAGGCTTTCAACAAAGCCGCGGAGGTGGCTTGAATGAGCGTTTCTCTTTCACGTCAATTGCATAAGTTCGGGGGCAGTAGCCTGGCTGATCCCGAGTGCTACCTGCGGGTAGCTGACATTTTGCGGGAATATTCGAACGATAATGACTTGGTGGTGGTGTCGGCAGCTGGCAAGACCACTAACAGCCTGATTGAATGGCTTGAACTGCTGGATAAGGACGGTCGCCAGGCCCATGAAGCTTTGCAGTCCTTGCGCAGTTACCAGCAGACATTGATCGAATCGTTGCTGGACGGAAAGGCGGCCGATGAGCTGCTGACTCAACTGCATCTTGAGCTGGGAGTCTTATCAAACCTGGCGGAAAAGCCTCGGGATGAAGCCGAGCAAGCCAAGGTGCTGGGCCATGGTGAGCAATGGTCAGCTCGTTTGTTGGCTGCCTTGTTGAGCAAGCAGCAACTGTCTGCGGTGAGTGTGGATTCGCGTTGTTTCCTACGTGCTGAGCGTTCTGCACAGCCGGAAGTTGATCGTGCCCTATCACGACCGCTGCTCAAGGAGCAGTTAGCCCAATATAGCCAGCAGCGGGTGGTGATCACCGGTTTCATGGCCCAGAATGGTGCTGGCGAAACCGTGTTGCTTGGGCGAAATGGTTCTGATTATTCGGCGACGGTGATTGGTGCGCTGGCCGATGTTGATCGCGTCACCATCTGGAGTGATGTTGCTGGGGTCTACAGTGCCGATCCTCGCAAGGTTGCCGATGCCTGCTTGTTGCCACTGTTACGTCTTGATGAGGCCAGTGAATTGGCCCGCTTGGCGGCGCCGGTACTGCATAGCCGTACTTTGCAGCCTGTCGCCCAAAGCGCGATTGATTTGACTCTGCGCTGCAGCCATCAGCCGGAGCAAGGCTCGACCCGGGTCGAGCGGGTTCTGGCCTCTGGGCGCGGTGCCAAAATTATTACCTCGCTCAATGAGGTGTGCCTGATTGAGCTGTCGGTGACCCGGGCCCATGACTTCGCGCCTATCGCCTCTGATATCGAGCGCTTCTTGCAGCGTACCCAATTACAGCCGCTCGCCCGCTGTTTTGAACCGGATAAAGGCCGGGTTCAGCTGGCCTATACGGCCGAGGTGGTAAATAGCGTATTGGCCCAGTTGCAAGACAGCGGCATTGCCGCGGATTTACGCTTGCGTGAGGGCTTCTCGTTGGTGGCGGCCGTGGGAGCTGGGGTGGTGAACAATGCCGTTCATTGCTATGGCTTCTATCAGCAGATCAAAGGCCAGGCGTTGGAATTTATTGCCGAGTCTGAATCGGGTTTGAGCTTGGTTGCCGTACTGCGTAAGGCTGATACTGACAGCTTAATCCAGGGGATCCACCAGAGTTTATTCCAAGCCCAGAAACGCATTGGTCTTGTCCTCTGTGGCAAGGGGAATATCGGTAGTCGCTGGCTGGAGTTGTTCGAGCGCGAGAAGGCGACGCTGGAAAAGCGCCATGGCATGAGTTTTACCTTGATCGGCGTGGTTGATAGCCGCCGCCACTGGATTGATTTTAACGGCATTGATGCCGGCCGGGCCCATCATGCTTTTGATGATGAGTCGGTTGGGTATGATCAAACCGATGGCGATTGGCTATCGGTGCTGGCCCATCATACCTATGATGATGTCATGGTGCTGGATGTGACAGCGAGCAGCGAACTGGCTGCGCGCTACCCGCAGGTGGCTGAAGCTGGGTTGCACCTGATTTCGGCTAATAAAGTGGCGGGCTCTGCGTCTGGCGAGTATTACCATCAAGTGATCGATGCCTTTGCCAAGAGCAGCCGTTTCTGGCTATACAACGCCACGGTGGGGGCAGGGTTACCCGTCAATCACACGGTACGTGACTTGCGTGAGAGCGGCGATGAAATCATCGCCTTGTCAGGAATTTTCTCCGGTACCTTGTCTTGGCTGTTCCAGCAATACGATGGTTCGGTGCCTTTCTCGCAGCTGGTCGAACTGGCTTGGCAGCAGGGCTTGACCGAGCCGGATCCGCGCCATGACTTGGATGGCAGTGATGTGATGCGTAAGCTGGTTATTTTGGCGCGAGAATCGGGGTTGTCGCTGGAGCCCGAGCAGGTCAAGGTCGAAACCTTGGTACCGGATTCGCTGGCAGCGCTTGGTGTTGATGACTTCTTCGAGCAGGCTGCAGAGTTGGATGAGTTGCTGCATGAACGCCTGCTCAAGGCCCAGAAAGAAGAGAAAGTACTGCGCTACACCGCCCGTTTGGATCGCCATGGTAGGGCGGCAGTGGGGATAGAGGCGTTGTCTCGAGAGCATGCCCTGGCCAATTTGCTGCCGTGTGATAATATTTTTGCCATCGAAAGCCACTGGTACCGTGATAACCCGCTGGTGATCCGTGGACCGGGGGCTGGCAGAGATGTGACGGCGGGTGCCTTGTTGTCGGATATCAACCGTTTGGCTTCGATGCTGTAAATACTTTTAATTTTGAAGAATTCCTGGCTGTAAACTGAGTGCTATATGCTGGGTGATTGATGGTTAGCCGGCGTATTAGTCCAGCTTTGTCCATCTAAATAGCTCAAATCTCTGCAGGAGTATCCTATACTCTCAAAGCCCGCTATTTGCGGGCTTTGTGCTATCAGGGAATGTTGAAGATATTGCAATTTGAAGTTGAAAATTATTCATGATCATCATGTTGACAATAAATTGTTTACAAGACATTCTGTAGACATATAGACGTCTAAACGGTTATTTTGATGTCTCAGTTTAGGGAGTGGCCGCGAGCCAACAAGAGTAAGGAAAGGATTATGGGCTATTCACACGCAAGCAACCTGGATTCACTGAATCAGAATATTGCTGACATTGACGGCAACATCAATGTGTCATTCGAGTTCTTTCCGCCAAGCAGTGAGCAGATGGAGCAGACGCTGTGGAATTCCATTCATCGCTTGAAGACGCTGCAACCTAAATTTGTCTCGGTCACCTATGGTGCCAACTCCGGTGAGCGTGACCGCACCCACTCAATTATCAAGGACATCAAAGATCAGACTGGGCTTATCGCGGCCCCGCACCTGACTTGTATCGATGCTACCCGTGATGAGCTGCGAACCATTGCCCGTGACTATTGGAATAATGGTATCCGTGACATCGTTGCCCTTCGTGGTGACCTTCCTGAACAAGGTGCCAAGCCTGACATGTATGCGGCAGACTTGGTTGAATTACTGCGTAAGGAAGCCGACTTTGATATTTCGGTTGCGGCCTACCCGGAAGTGCACCCTGAAGCCAAAAGCGCCCAGGCGGATTTGATCAACCTCAAGCGCAAGGTCGATGCCGGTGCTAGCCGTGCCATTACTCAGTTTTTCTTTGATGTCGAAAGCTACTTGCGTTTCCGCGACCGCTGTGTGGCGGCAGGTATCGATGTTGAAATCGTACCGGGGATCTTGCCTGTCTCCAATATGAAGCAAGCTAAGCGTTTTGCTAATGCCAATAATGTGAAAATTCCAGGCTGGCTCGAGAAGCAGTATGAAGGGCTGGATGAGGATCTGCTCAGCCGTCAGATGTTGGGAGCTAGCAACGCGATTGATATGGTACGGGTACTTAGCCGTGAAGGCGTGAAAGATTTCCACTTTTATACCCTAAATCGTGCCGAACTGACCTATGCGATTTGCCATACGCTAGGGGTACGTGCCAAAGCCTAATCTTGGATATCCAAATAGCAGATAAAAGAAAAGCCGCATTGAGCGGCTTTTTTATGTTTGGTAGTCAGCGCTTAAAGTGCAACCGGGCTACCCGCTGAGTCCATGTCTTTCAGCTCGATCAATACTTCCTCGGCCCAGTCAATCCAAGCCTGGCGATTGTGGATCGCACGGCGAAGGGTTAGGCGGTCAAGACGGGATTGGCGATCGAGGTTTTTGTGGTCAGCAAAATGGATTTTTTCCATTTCGTTGTAGTGGTTGATAAGGGTATGCGACTCTTCAATCAGGCCTTCGAGCTGGTGCTGCATCGGCTCTGAATTGTGCACACCACAAACGACCAGCTTAGCTGAAAACTCATCGCGGATGGTTGGGTTACGGGCAGGCTCTTGGAACCATTCAAACAGTGCTTGACGGCCCAGATCAGTAATGGAATACACCTTACGATCAGGTTTGCCTTCTTGTGGTTCAAGTTGACAGGTTACTTGGTCGTTGCCGGCCATTTTGTTCAGCTCGCGGTACACTTGCTGGTGGCTGGCTTTCCAGAAATAACCAATGCTGTGGGAAAACTCTTTGGTGATATCGTAACCAGTGGCATCGCGGTTACTCAACACAGTTAAAATAACGTGTGGTAGTGACATCTCTTCTATCCGTTAAAATACTACATAAAAAAATAACTCGACTGGCATGGCCGGAACTGGCCGCAACGTACCCATCGCTCATTGGCGTTTTTATAATCGTATTGTTGCAGTGCCTGATCGAGATCACGTAGCATACACATCAACGGACTATTTTTCGACATCAGAGCGTGATATCAACGAAAACTGGTGCAACCAATTGCCCGTCTTGTGATGCTGGTCTATATATTGCGTGATAATTTGTATTTGTTCTTTACTGCAATTTGTTTTCTATCAAGTGGTTTCAGTGCGTGCGGTTTTATTCTAGCTAACGTTATATCCGTAGAGGTGTATCAATAATGAGGCAAAGAAAAAATAGCGGAAAAAAAGGCTACCGAAGTGTCGGTAGCCTTTTGTGTTGTGGTTTGATGTTTTTGCCGCTTAACCGGTGTTACGCATACCCGTTGCAATACCAGCAATGGTCACCATCAAGGCTTCTTCCAGCATTGGTGATGGTGTTTCTTGGCGGCGGGTACGGTATAGCAATTCGGCCTGCAGCATATTCAGCGGCTCAACGTAGATGTTACGAAGACGGATAGACTCGGCGCCCCAAGGGTTTTGTTCCATTAGGTGGGCGCTGTTTTCTACCGTTAGCACGGCTTTAATGTCTTGCTGTAGCTGATCGCGTAGCTTCTGGCCCATAGGCCATAGCGACTTGTCGGTCAGGCGCTGGTCGTAGTATTCGGCAATTCCGATATTGGTCTTGGTGAACACCATCTCCAGCATCCCTAGACGGGTTGAGAAGAATGGCCATTCGCGACACATTTCTTCCAGTTGAGGGGCGTGGCCCTTGTCAATCGAGAACTGGATCGCTTCACCGGCACCCAGCCAAGCAGGCAGGATCAAGCGATTCTGGCTCCAGGCGAAAATCCATGGGATAGCACGCAGGCTTTCCACGCCACCCTTCGGGTTACGCTTGGCAGGACGTGAGCCTAGCGGCAGCTTGCCCAGTTCCAGCTCAGGCGTTGCAGCACGGAAATACGGGACAAACTCCTCATTGCCACGAACCACATCGCGGTAGGCATCGCAAGATACTTCTGACAGTACATCCATCAGCTCGCGCCATTCTTGTTTCGGCTGCGGTGGTGGCATCAGGTTGGCTTCGAGGATCGCGCTGGCGTATAGGCTCAGGCTATTGACTGCCACTTCCGGTAGACCCAACTTAAAGCGGATCATCTCACCTTGCTCAGTCACTCGCAGGCCGCCTTTCAGGCTGCGCGGTGGCTGCGATAATAGTGCGGCGTGGGCAGGTGCACCGCCACGGCCAATAGAACCGCCACGGCCGTGGAACAGGGTCAACTCAACCGCTGCTTCTTCACACACGTTAACCAGAGATTCCATTGCATGGTACTGGGCCCAGCCTGCCGCCATGACGCCGGCATCTTTGGCTGAGTCGGAATACCCAATCATTACCATCTGGTGGTTCTGAATGTAGCCACGGTACCAGTCGATGCTCATCAACTGTTTGATCACGCTCTCGGCATTGTTGAGATCTTCTAGGGTCTCGAACAGCGGGCAAACGTCCATCCGGAACTTGCAGCCGGCTTCTTGTAGTAGGAGATGAACCGCCAGCACATCGGAGGCGGTACGGGCCATGGAAATGACATAAGCGCCCAGTGCTTCGCGAGGTTGGTCTGCAATCGCCTTACAGGTATCGATGACTTCTTTGACTTCGGCTGAGGGCTCCCAGTCGCGTGGTAGCAGCGGACGTTTGGACGACAGTTCACGAACAAGGAAAGCGACTTTATCCTGCTCGCTCCACTGATCGTAGTCACCCAAGCCTAGGTAGCGGGTCAGCTCTGAAATGACATTGGAGTGGCGGGTACTTTCCTGACGGATATCAAGGCGAACCAGATGCACACCAAAACACTTGATTCGGCGCAGAACATCAAGCAGTAGGCCGTCGGCAATGATCCCCATGTCGCAATCGTGCAGTGATTGGTAACAGGCGTACAGCGGGTTCCATAGTTGTTCGATATCATTAATGATCCCGAAACTTGGTGCATCGAGGCCTTTGATCTTGGCATCAAGTACGTCACGGGTATTGGTTAGCTTGGCGCGGAGATCCTTAAGGATGGCGCGGTACGGTTCATGCTCGTCACCAGCCAGCTCACGTACCTCGTCGTTACATTTAACCATCGACAGCTCACTGACCAGCTCCTTGACATCCTGCAGGTAGAGATCGGCCGCTTTCCAACGTGACAGCAACAATACCTCGCGGGTCACCTCCGAGGTCACAAACGGGTTACCGTCGCGGTCACCGCCCATCCATGAGGAGAAGGTCACTGGCGCGGCATCAATCGGCAGCCTTTCACCGAGGTGAGCCGTCAGCTTCTCATCAAAATGGCGCAGGAACTCAGGTACGGCGTGCCATAGTGAGTTTTCAACGACCGCAAAGCCCCATTTTGCTTCATCAAGCGGCGTTGGACGTTGCTTGCGGATCACATCAGAATGCCATGCCTGAGCTATCAACTGCTCTAGGCGGCGCTCAACGCGTTGGCGCTCGCAGGCCGACAGTTCGCTTAGCTCCAGTTTGGAGAGGCATTTGTTGATCTGTACCAGCTTGTGGATCATGGTACGGCGGGCAATTTCCGTCGGGTGGGCTGTCAGTACCAGATCAATATTGAGGTCGCGAATCGCCTGAATAGAATCGAATTGGCTGATGTCTTGCTCATCCAGTTTGGCAAAAAGGGCATCGATAGAATCTGGGCTGCAGATATGTTCTTCGCTATGGCGAGACACCGTATGGTACTGCTCGGCAATATTAGTCAGGTTCAGGAACTGGCTAAAGGCCCGGGCAACAGGCAGTAACTGGTCGTCTGGTAAGTTCTGCAGTTCGTCGATCAGCTTGGCACGATCGTCCTGGCTACCTGCTCGAGCAGATTTGGACAGTTTGCGGATGGTTTCTACTTTACCCAGTAGCGCTTCACCATGCGCATCCTTGATTGTCGTGCCCAGCATGTGGCCGAGCATACTGACGTTGCTTCTAAGCGCGCTGTACTTTTCGTTCATATCGCATCCATCTTGTAAATTTATTACATCCAATTAACTCAATAGACAACAATCTAGCCGTGTTCAGGCTTTGAGGTCAACATTGATCGTCATAACTGGTAAGAAAACGACAGTACATTGATTTTTATCATGTTATGAAACTGGGGCTGTAACAAAGTGTCACTGAAGTGGCGTGATAAGGCACAAAATACGCGTGCTTGTTGTGCAATATGTCGTGAAAGGAGGCACTTTGCGGCCATTTTAGTGCTTTGTGCTGCAGTATATAGAAGGGGGCTTGGGTGACGAGGAGAGGATACTGACGAAAATATGATTTTTTCTCTACCAAGAGTTGACACCGGTAGTAAATATCGGTAAAAACATATTAATTCAATATGTGTGAATAAAAATATCCATGTTGAACGATGGTTAACGAACAAGAGCTGTTAACCGAACGGTAGCGAAAATTGTAACGAAACTGAAGTAACGTAACTGAGAAAGGTACGAAGCCCCATGAACCAAGCGAATAGCCAATCACAACACGCCCTCCGACGACGCTGAGTTTCGCTTGGTGCCTCTGCGCACCCCATCCCGAGACAGCCCTGCTGTCAGTAATACCCCAAAAACCCATAAATCAAACAAACGGACTTACTATGTTGAACGCCCATATTATCGGTGCCAGCGGCTACACCGGCGCAGAGCTGGCCAAAATGGTACATCTGCATCCACACCTCAACTTGGCTGGTTTGTATGTCTCAGCCAACAGCCTAGATGCTAACAAGCCTATCAGTGCTCTGCATGGCCAGCTCAAGGGCATTGTTGATTTACCGTTGCAGCCTTTGGTGGCACCAGCTGAAGTCGCGAAAGCTGGGGATATTGTGTTACTGGCAACGGCCCATGAAGTGAGCCATGACTTAGCCCCGACATTTTTGGATGCTGGCTGCCAGGTGTTTGATTTATCGGGTGCGTTTCGGGTCCAGGGGGATACGTTCTATACCCAGTATTATGGCTTCGAACATCAGTTCCCGGCTTGGCTAGAGCAAGCGGTTTATGGCCTTGCTGAGTGGAACCATGATGCTATCGCTACCGCCCAGCTCATTGCTGTACCGGGCTGTTATCCGACGGCTTCACAATTGGCGTTGAAACCGTTGCTAGAAAATCAGTTATTGGATACGCAGCAATGGCCAGTCATTAATGCAGTCAGTGGTGTGTCAGGTGCAGGTCGTAAGGCATCAATGACCAACAGTTACTGTGAAGTCAGCTTGCAGGCTTACGGCATCTTCACCCACCGTCACCAGCCTGAGATCGCCACTCACCTTGGTCAGGAGGTGATTTTTACCCCGCACCTTGGCAACTTTAAACGCGGTATTTTGGCCACTATTACGGCCAAACTGGCTGATGGTGTAACGGCTGAGCAGGTCGAGGCAGCAATGGTTGCGGCTTATAGCGAGAAAGGCGACAAGCATGCCGTGCGCTTACTGGGCCAGCAAGCGGCTAAATTACAGAGTGTCGTTAACACTTGCTTCTGTGATATCGGTTGGCAGGTACAGGGTGGACACATTATTTTAACGTCTGCGATTGACAACCTGCTCAAAGGGGCGTCATCGCAAGCGATGCAGTGCATAAATATTCGAAATGGTTTCCCTCAGCTTACAGCGTTGGTATAAAGGTTAGGAGAGTCGCGATGAATCAGGTTCCTTTGGTGATAAAGCTAGGCGGTGCAGTACTGTCTTGCGGTGAAACCCTAGAAAAATTGTTTGGTGCCATCAATGCTTACCAGCAGCAGGCGCAGCGCCCTTTGGTTCTGGTCCATGGTGGTGGTTACCTGGTTGATGACTTGATGGTCAAGCTCCAACTGGAAACGGTGAAGAAAGAAGGGCTGCGGGTGACCCCTACTGAACAAATCCCCTATATCGCCGGTGCGCTGGCGGGGACAGCCAATAAGTTGCTGCAGGGGCAGGCGAAAAAAGCGGGCGTTGCAGCCGTAGGCCTCAGCCTTGCTGACGGCGGGCTATGTAACGTGACTGAGTTGGACCCTGAACTTGGGGCTGTGGGCAAAGCACAGCCGGGTGACAGTAGCCTGATCAATCTGATTATGCAGGCTGGTTTCTTGCCGATTGTTAGCTCAATTGGCCTTGATAGCCAGGGCCAGCTAATGAATGTTAATGCTGATCAAGCCGCTGTCGCCGTGGCTGCGGCGCTCGATGGTGAGTTGGTGTTGCTGTCGGACGTCAGTGGGGTATTGGACGGTAAGGGGCACCTGATCAGCGAGCTGACCGAGCCTGAAGCTGAAGCGTTGATCACCCAGGCGGTGATCACCGATGGCATGGTGGTTAAAGTCCGCGCTGCTTTTGAAGCGGCGAATGCTCTGGGGCGTTCAATCGAAGTCGCGACTTGGCGCTATCCCGATAAGTTGGCTGCACTGTTTGACGGTCAGAGTATCGGAACCAAATTTTCACCTCAGGCGTAATGCCTGCGGTTATTGAATACATAAGATGTAGTACACACGGATTGATAAATCGCCTGAGCGGGAAGACCGTCGAACAGGCAATCAGGAGAGAATTATGAGCAAAATAAATAAAGTAGTATTGGCTTATTCCGGCGGTCTGGACACCTCGGCGATTATTCCTTGGCTCAAGGAAAACTATGACTGTGACGTGGTGGCATTCGTGGCCGATGTCGGTCAGGGTGAGGAAGAGCTGGAAGGCATCGAAGAAAAGGCGCTGGCCTCAGGTGCCTCCGCTTGCTACATCGCCGATCTGAAAGAAGAAATGGTCAAGGACTATATCTACCCAAGCTTGAAGACTGGGGCGATTTACGAAGGTAAATACCTGCTGGGTACGTCAATGGCTCGCCCTATTATTGCCAAAGCGCAGGTTGAATGTGCGTTGGAAGTCGGGGCTGATGCGCTATGCCATGGCTGTACTGGTAAAGGTAACGATCAGGTGCGTTTCGAAAGTGCCTATGCGGCATTGGCGCCACAGTTGGAAGTGATTGCGCCATGGCGTGAGTGGGATCTGCGTAGCCGTGAGGCTTTACTGGATTACTTGGCAGAGCGTAATATCCCGTGCTCGGCTTCGTTGGAAAAAATCTACTCGCGTGATGCCAATGCGTGGCATATCTCCACCGAGGGTGGTGTGCTGGAAGAGACCTGGAATCAGCCGAACGAGCTGTGCTGGGTTTGGACTAAGGATCCTGAAGATGCGCCGGAAAAACCTGAGCAGGTTTCAATTCTGGTTGAGAAAGGTGAAATCATCGCAGTCGATGGTGAAGCAATGTCACCCTACAATGCTTTGGTTTACCTCAATGAGAAAGGTGCTGAGCATGGTGTAGGACGTATTGATATCGTCGAGAACCGTCTGGTCGGGATCAAGTCTCGTGGCTGTTACGAAACGCCGGGGGGGACCATCATGAATGAAGCTCTGCGCGCCGTTGAACAACTGGTACTGGATAAAGATGCGTTTGAATTCCGTGAAAGTGTCGGCCTGAAAGCGTCGCACCTGATCTACGATGGCCGTTGGTTTACCCCGCTGTGCAAGTCTTTGTTGGCGGCAGCGGAAGAGCTGTCACAAGATGTGAGCGGTGAGGTTGTCGTGAAACTGTATAAAGGCCAAGCTACGGTAGTACAGAAGCGCTCTGTCAACAGCCTGTATTCCGAAGAGTTTGCAACCTTTGGCGAGGATGAGGTATACGATCACAGCCATGCGGGTGGCTTTATCCGCCTGTACTCGCTGGCAAGCCGTATCCGTGCGCTGAATGAACAAAAAAAATAATCCAGAACACGACATTATAAATCACCAGCAAGTCGAGCAAGATACATAGGAGATAGGCCATGGCACTATGGGGCGGACGGTTCAGTCAGGCGGCTGACACACGGTTTAAGCAGTTCAACGACTCATTGCGTTTTGATTACCGTTTGGCGGAGCAGGACATTGTCGGCTCGATCGCCTGGTCGAAGGCGCTGCGCCAAGTCAATGTGCTGTCGGATGAAGAGCAGCAGCGGCTGGAGCTGGCGCTCAATGAGCTGAAGCTGGCAGTGATGGAAGATCCGGAGCAGATTTTGCGTTCTGATGCCGAGGATATCCATAGCTGGGTTGAGCAGCAGCTGATTGGCAAAGTCGGTGATCTGGGCAAGAAGCTCCACACCGGTCGCTCGCGTAACGATCAGGTGGCAACGGATCTCAAGCTGTGGTGCCGCCAGCAAGGCCAGCAGTTATTGCTGATGTTGGATCAACTGCAGAGCCAGCTGGTGACCGTGGCCCGAAAGCATCAAGCGACGGTCTTGCCGGGCTATACTCACTTGCAGCGTGCGCAGCCGGTCACTTTTGCTCATTGGTGTTTGGCCTATGTTGAGATGTTCGAGCGTGATCACTCGCGTTTGTCTGATGCGTTAGATCGGTTGGACACCTGCCCGTTGGGATCTGGTGCTCTGGCCGGTACGGCCTATCCGATTGACCGTGAAGTGCTGGCCCATAGCCTGGGCTTCCAGCGCGCGACGCGTAACAGTCTCGATTCGGTATCAGATCGGGATCATGTGATGGAGCTGCTATCTACCGCATCGATTTCCATGCTGCACCTCTCCCGGATGGCAGAAGATTTGATCTTCTATAATTCCGGCGAGTCCAACTTTATCGAACTGGCGGATACTGTGACTTCGGGATCGTCCTTGATGCCGCAGAAGAAAAATCCGGATGCTCTGGAGCTGATCCGTGGTAAGTGCGGCCGGGTCTACGGTGCGATGACCGGTATGATGATGACGGTTAAGGCACTGCCGCTGGCCTACAACAAGGACATGCAGGAAGATAAGGAAGGCTTGTTCGATGCGCTGGACAGCTGGTACGAGTGCATGGAGATGGCGGCCTTGTGCTTTGAAGGCATTAAGGTCAACAAGGACAGAACACTGGAAGCGGCCATGCAGGGCTATTCGAATGCGACCGAATTGGCTGATTATCTGGTGGCTAAAGGGATCCCGTTCCGTGAGGCTCACCACATCGTCGGTGTCGCGGTGGTGGCGGCTATCGCCAAAGGTTGTGCCCTCGAGGAGTTGTCTCTGGACGAGATGAAAGCATTCTCCGAGGTAATAGATGACGATGTCTATCCGATCCTCACCATTGAATCCTGCCTCGAAAAACGCTGTGCCTTGGGTGGCGTGGCACCGAATCAGGTTGATTTTGCCATTGGGCAAGTCGAGAAGCGTCTTGAGAAGCGTTACTCACCGGGTGTGAAAGTACGTGGTGCTCGCTTGACCGATCTCGATGCCATCGAGGGTATGGTGGTGTACTGGGCCGGCCTTGGTGAGAACTTACCTCGGATGCGTAATGAATTGGTACGGGATATCGGCTCGTTCGCGGTTGCCGAGCATCACGGTACGGTTACTGGTTGTGCATCCCTTTATGTTTATGATTCCGGCCTGGCTGAAATTCGCTCCCTTGGGGTTGAAGCGGGTTGGCAGCATCAGGGGCAAGGTAAGGCTATCGTTGATCACCTGATCGAAAAAGCGAGCCAGATGGCAATTAAGAAAGTATTTGTACTGACCAGGGTGCCGGAGTTCTTCATGAAACAGGGCTTTGTGCCGACATCGAAGTCCTTGCTGCCTGAAAAGGTAATGAAAGACTGTGACCGTTGCCCGCGCCAGCATGCCTGTGATGAGGTGGCGCTGGAAGTGCGGATGGATCGAGAGCAGGCTATCCCGACAGTAAATGTGGCTTAGGCCTCTTGAGGCTTTGAGCCCCAATAAGTGAGTTATCTTCGTCTATTTGCCCGGCTTTATGTCGGGCTTTTTTATGGATTTTGTTTGGGAGTGTCGCCTGGGTGGGTTACTTGGCCTCTGAGTTGCCAGGCGCGAATGCCATGGGCAAGCAGTAGTAATGTCATACAGGTGGCTGCAACAAAAAGGGTGATAGCCTCGAGGGTTGTCGGTTGATGGCGATAGAAAATGGCCCAAACGATCCAGCCCAGCGGGCTCAATATTGATAGCTGGTAAGTACAGCGCTGGCAGCGTCCCAGCTTTTGCCAGAAAACAGCGTTTGTGCAGGCTTGGCATCTCATTTTGGTATTATCCGTTGGTCCCTTTCCATTCTCGATAGTCTACTCTTGCCTGGTCCTATCGGGAAACAGGTAATTACGTATTTTGGTTAAGGGGAAAGTAAAAAAAGCCCTCACGAGGAGGGCTGTTCGGTAGTGCAAGGGAGTGGTTATTCGTTAATTTTTTCCAGTCAACTGGAGCGTGATCGTTATTGCTTCCTGTTGGTGTGACGATTGTGCTACTTTGATATTGATAGCTCTAATCGTTTGGTGTTATGGTTTTGATAGTTATTTCCTATCAATATGGTGAGTGATGAATATTCGGGATCTTGAATATTTGGTGGCGCTGTCGGAGCACAAGCATTTCCGCAAGGCGGCAGAAACCTGTTTTGTCAGTCAGCCGACCCTGAGCGGTCAGATCCGTAAGCTGGAAGAAGAGTTGGGTGTGGCATTGCTGGAGCGAACCAGCCGTAAAGTGTTGTTCACCGATGCCGGTTTGGCGCTGGTGGCACAGGCACAGAAAGTGCTACTCGAAGTCAAGGTGCTGACAGAGCTTGCCAGTGAGCAGGGGGGAAGCATGTCCGGTCCTTTGCATATTGGCTTTATCCCGACCGTCGGACCTTATCTATTGCCGCATATTATTCCCAAGATAAAGGCGAACTTTCCTGAGCTAGAGCTGTTTCTCCATGAAGCGCAAACCCATCAATTGGTACAGCAATTGGAAGACGGTAAGCTTGACTGTATTATTCTGGCGGCTGTCAAAGAGAGCGAGCCGTTTATTGAATTGCCGCTGTACCATGAGCCGATGGTATTGGCGGTGCCGGAAGATCATCCTTGGTCAGATCGCCAATCACTGCCAATGGCAGAGCTGCATGGCCATACGCTATTGATGCTGGGCGATGGACATTGTTTGCGTGATCAGGCTATGGGGTTCTGTTTTGCGGCTGGGGCGCAGGAGGACGGAAGCTTTAAGGCCACTAGTCTGGAAACCCTGCGTAATATGGTTGCTGCAGGTAGCGGTATCACCTTGATGCCGAAATTAGCCACACCAAAGGATCAGCGCCGGGATGGCGTTTGTTATATCTCGGCAGAAGAGCCGGTACCAAGCCGGTTGATCACTCTGGCGTACCGTCCCGGTTCGCCACTGAAGGGACGTTACGAGAAACTGGCTGAATTGATTCAATGTCACTTAGAAGAGCAGTTGCCTGCTTAGTCGTCTCTGGTGGAGATATAAAAAAAGAGCGCCGAGGCGCTCTTTTTTTATTAGGATTTAGGTTTGGCTAACGAGGGTTAGAACAGCTCGTCAGAGCTATCAGATTCGAAAATGCCTTCGGAAGCTGATTCGCTGGCCGCCTCGGTCGGCTCGGTACCTTCCTCAAAATATTCGAACATCGATGTGTAATCATTCTGGTTGCTGAGCTTACCGCTATCGCGGTCGATACGAACTTGAATAATATTTTCCGGCAATTGCTTACGTTGGACCGGAACGCCATCCAAGGCATTCTTCATAAACTCGATCCAGGCCGGTTGGGCTGTCTTGGCACCAGCTTCAGCTCCGGAGATTTGGTTCTTGTCCTGATTGTTGTTCCACGATGTACGGCCGAGGTTACGGCTGTGGTCATCGAAACCAACCCATGCGGTTGCGACGATGCCCGGACCGAAACCGGAGTACCAAGCATCTTTCGAGTCATTGGTGGTACCGGTCTTGCCACCGATATCTCGGCGCTTGAGCACCTGGCCACGCCAGCCCGTGCCGTTCCAGCCTGTACCATGGCGCCAGTCACCGCCACCCCAGACATTGCTTTCCAGCATTTCACGTACCAGGAAGGCATTCTGCTCGGAGATCACCTGCTGGGCATAGTGAGGGCCTTGGGGCTGCTGATCATCACCCAGTACCTCTTCGCTGATCGCGATATCATTGAGGATCGGGTTGGTTGTGTTTGATTGTCCAGCCATTCCTTGCTCTTGCTGGCACTCGATGCTGCAGACGACGCTAGGGTTGGCTTGGAAAACTACATTGCCATATGGATCTTCTACGCGCTCAATAAAGTATGGGTCGACGTAGTAACCACCATTGGTAAATACCGCAAAACCTTGCGCTACCTCCAGTGGGGTTAAGCTACCGGCACCCAGCGCCAATGGTTCAGCACGTGGAAGATCTTTCTTCTTGAAGCCGAAACGGGTCAGGAAGTCGATGGTTTCATCGAGACCAACATTTTGCAGCACGCGGACAGCCATGACGTTCTTGGACTGAGCCAAACCAATCCGTAGGCGGGTAGGGCCATTGTAAGTGGGTGGTGAATTCTTCGGGCGCCATGATGTGCCCATACTTTGATCCCAGCGGTTGATTGGTGCGTCGTTGACCAGGCTGGCCAGCGTCATACCGTTATCCAAAGCTGCCGAATAGATAAATGGCTTGATCGCCGAACCGACCTGGCGGACTGACTGGGTGGCACGGTTGAACTTGCTGTGGACGAAGTTGAAACCGCCGACCATGGCTTTAACTGCACCGTCTTGCGGCGAGACAGCCACGAACGCAGTATTGGCATCCGGCACCTGACTCAGTACCCAATTGTCTCCACGTTGCTGAATCCAGATCTGCTGGCCAGCCGCCATAATATCGCTGGCCGTTTTCGGCGCGGGCCCCTGGCGGTTATCGGTGATGAACCTGCGCGCCCACTTCATGCCATCCCACTCCAAGGTGTGCTGGCTGCCGCCTTTGGCTTGTACCGAAGCTGTTTTTCCTTCGACCTGGATAATGACAGCGGGTTGAAGCTGACCGTAAGTCGGTTGCTTGGCAAGATGCTCATTGATTTCATCGCTTGACCATGCGGCTTGCTCCGGCTTCCACAAGGTCGCAACAGCACCACGGAAACCGTGGCGCTGGTCATAGCCTAGCAGGTTATCAATGGCTGCCTGCTGGGCCGCATTCTGTAGTTTTGGATCGACCGTAGTAAAGACACGCATACCCGAAGTGTAGGCATCTTCACCGTAGCGGCTGATCATCCAGGCACGGGCCTGCTCGGCAAAATACGGAGCGCTGAGCTCAATTTCAGCGGTGTGATAGCGAGCAACTACAGCTTCGGCGCGTGCTTGGTCAAACTCAGCTTGGGTAATGTGGTTTTCAGCCAGCATTCGACCCAGAACGACATTACGACGAGATGTTGCTCGACTGACCGAGTAGATAGGGTTCATGGTCGATGGGGCTTTAGGCAAGCCGGCGATCACCGCGATTTCACTCAGAGTCAGCTCACTGACCTCCTTACCGTAATACACTTGTGCGGCGGCACCCACCCCGTAGGAGCGATAGCCTAGGTAGATCTTGTTTAGGTACAGCTCAAGGATTTCATCTTTACTGAGCAACTGCTCGATGTGGATCGCGATGAAGATCTCTTTCACCTTACGCATGATCTTTTTCTCGTTAGAGAGGAAAAAGTTACGCGCAAGCTGCTGAGTGATGGTACTCGCCCCTTGTTTGGCCGAACCGGATGTAGCAACAACAAATGCGGCACGGGCAATACCAATTGGGTCAATGCCCGGATGATCGTAGTAGCGGCTGTCCTCTGTCGCGAGAATCGCATTGATCATTTGCGGTGGGATCTCATCCAGCGTGAGCGGGATTCTGCGCTGCTCGCCGAATTGGGAAATCAACTTTCCGTCTGCACTGAACACCTGCATAGGTGTCTGTAATTCAACATTTTTCAGGGTGGCGACATCAGGTAACTCTGGCTTTACGTAGAGGTAAAAGCCAAAAATTGTAGTGACTCCAAGAATAATGCAAATCAATGCAAAAGTTAGTAATCGCTTTATGAACTTCACTTGAGATTTCCCGTTACACCAGTATTCATGCGTTTCTTCGGTTTCCGCGAGTAGTATAAAGGTAACTTAAGGAAAATTAACGCTAAAAAGCTGGTGTTTGTTTTAAATAAGTAATTTGCTTTTCTGTCTAAAGGGAGCATAGCACGGTATGTTTCGTAACCCACTAACAATTGGGGTTGATATTGGTCATCACAGCATTAAAGCCGTGGTCTTACGACAGAAGAAGTCAGGGCTCGAGCTAGTCGCTTTTGCCGAAGTTGTATTACCAGCCCCTGTTTTGAATAAGCAGCATAGCGTAAATGCTCCTGCTTTGTTGTCAGCAATGCGTAAATTAAAAAAAGCCCTGCCTTATGGTGCGAGGCAGGCGGTATTGGCGCTGCCTGACAGTGCTGTGATCAGCAAGGTTGTCCAACTTGATAGCCACCTAACTGAAGATGAATCGTTATTTGCCGTCGAGCAGGCTATCAGTGCTTCATCTCCCTTTCCTGTTGAAGAGCTACGGCTGGATTTTTCCCCGATGACGAGGGAGACATTCGGCGAGCAATCACAAACCCACCCAGTACAGGTTTACGCCACCCGTAAAGAAACGGTTGATAGCCGGGTGGCAGTAATGCGTCAGGCTCGGTTGGAGCCGACAGTGATGGAACTACAGACCCATGTTCTGGTATGGCTTGAGCAATATCTCGCCGAGCAACAAGGTATCGAGGGGGACTGGGGGATTGTTGACATTGGCCACACCATAACGGCCATCGGGATCAAAGCGCCTGCCGGTACTGTTTATCGGCGTGAAGTGTCATTCGGTGGCGAAGCGATGGAGCAGATCGACAATACATTTTCTGGCAGCGGGGATAGCACTGCCCGGGCTGAACAGTTCACCAAGCTACTGGCTGATAATTTAAAACGGCAGATCCAGCTTTATCGTACGACCTACCCACGCTCTGCTTTGGAGGGGGTTTGGTTGTCTGGAGATGGGCAAAACTTGATCCTTGAAGAAATGTTGGCGCGGATGCTTTCGTTATCGGTTCGTAAGATCCACCCACTGTCCGGCTTCCAGCGTTCCGCCAAGCTAGACATTGATTGGGAAGAGGAGGTTTACGGGCAGTATGCGGTTGCAGCGGGTTTGGCTATTCGAGGGGCAAGCGCATGATAGCCAAGGTCAATTTACTGCCGTGGCGGGAAGAGGGGCGTAAGCGCTATCGGCAACGTTTTGGTTTTATGCTAGCTGGCGCTGCAGCCATGGTTGTCGTACTGATCGGCCTTGTTGGTTGGCTGCTGGATTGGCAGCAGGGTATCCAATCGGGGCGCAATGCCCGGATCAGCCAAGAAGTGACAATGCTTGAGGAAAAGTTGGCCCTGTTGCCAGAAATGGATGCTCAGCGAGAAGCCCTGCTCAAGCGTTTATCTGTTATCACTGATATCCAACAAGGCCGTAACCATATTACCCAATTGCTAAGTTTGTTGCCCGGCCTGGTGCCACAAGGGGTCTATCTGGACGACATATCGTTGACCGGGAACAACGTCAAGCTCAGTGGTAAAGGAGAATCAAATGGACATTTGGCCATTTTGTTGGCCAATGCCGAGCAATCCGCCTGGATAGAGGGGATCACTATGCACTCTATCGTGCGTGCCAAGGAAGAGACCACGCTAATCCGATTCAAAGCTTCATTTGTGATCAACCCAGTTCAGCAGGCCCACCGTAATGAAGGAGGAGGGCAATGATAGATTGGCGAGAGCTGGAATTCGATGAAATGGCTGACTGGCCGTTTGCTGCCCAAACGGTCGTGGTTATTGTACTGGCGGGAATCATTGCACTCGCGGGTTCTTGGTATTGGGTATCCCCAAAAGTGGATGCACTCGAGAGGCTCAAATTACAAGAGCTGGAGCTGAGGATGCACCTGTCCCGTAGGGCTAATCAGGTAGCGGCGTTGCCGAAGGTGAGGGCTCAGGTCGGCATTTTGCAGGATCGCTACCAGCAGGTGGTGAAGCAGCTCCCTGAAGAGGAAGAACTCTCTAGCTTGCTGGCCAGTGTGAATGATGGTGGGGTGCGCAATGGCTTATTGTTCGAGCGGATTGAATGGGCGACCCGAGTAGAACATCCGCTGTATTTTGAATTGCCTATCCATATCAATGTGGTTGGACAGTATGAAGACATTGGCCGCTTTGCTGCCGATATCGCGCATATGCCGCGGATAGTTTTGCTGAAAGATATTGATTTACGCAGAAGCGAACCAGGGCAGTCTGAGTTGCGACTCAAGGTCTCAGCAACAACGTTTCGTTTTAAAACGCCACCCATGGAGGGGGGATGATGAATATCAAAATCTTGGCTTGGCTGGTGTTCGGGTTGGGGCTAACTGGGTGCCAGGCCAATGATGATTCTGTCGAGCAGTTCATCAACCAGACCCACCAACATGCGGTGGCACAGGTTGAGCCGTTGGATAAGCAGGAATTGTTCAGGGCCGAAGCGTTTGTTATGAGCCGCGATCGGGTTCCGTTCCAGCTTCCCAAACCAGATCTGGACGTGCAGGTACGCAAGGAGGGCAAAGTGTGCTGGCAACCGGCCGAGCGGAAACGTTCTTCCCCCTTGGAAAGCTATTCACTGGATCAGCTTAGTATGCGTGGGGTCATCGGTGGTGCGAGCAAGGAGTGGGCCTTGATTTATACCCCTCAGGGTAGTTTGGTCCAGGTTCGCGAGGGAAGTTATATCGGCCATAACCATGGCCGGGTGCTAGAGGTCACGGCTAATGAAGTGGCCATCGAACAAATCATGCCGGACGGTGACGGGTGCTGGTTAAAAATACCCGCGGCACTGAAGTTGGCGTCGCAATAAGTACCAGAATAGAGATGGAATGAATGACAAGGAATCTGTTGCAAGTCCTGCGATTGATGTGCGGGCAGGCGTTGAGGGGGGCGGGCATAGTATGGTTCGTGCTGTTACATAGCTCAGTGGTCGCCGCTGAGCCTTTGCCGCAAGTAAGCCGTATTGATTTTTCCCGTGGTGAGCAGGGGGCGGGCGTGCTGGAAGTGGTGCTGGCTAGCGGGACAGTAGAGGTTGGTGCTCGGCGGCTTGATGATCAATTGGTACTTGAGATCCCCCAGGTTGAACTGCCGCAAGAGCTGGTATATGTGCTCGACGTTAACGACTTTTCGACCCCGGTGCTAGCGGTTGAGACCTTCCAGAGTGAAAGTGGGGCTCGCTTGGTTCTGTCGGTCGAGGGCGACTACACGTATGACTATACGGCGAAAGGAGCTGTGCTGTTGGTCACTGTCCAACCGACACAGCTTCTCACTGGTGATTCCGTGGTGAACCCAGCTATTGCTTATAACAGCAAGCCGATATCGATTAACTTCCAGGACGTGCCGGTGCGTAATGTGCTGCAGTTGGTTGCTGAATATAACGATTTCAATCTGGTGGTATCGGACTCGGTCCAAGGTAACCTCACTCTGCGGCTGGATAATGTGCCTTGGGAGCAGGTATTGGATATTATCCTTCGGGCCAAGGGGCTGGATAAACGTGAGCAAGGATCGGTACTGCTGGTTGCACCGAAAGAGGAGCTAGCGCGCAGTGAGCAGCAAGTGATGGAATCTAAGCGAAAAGCCGAAGAGTTGGCTTCCCTGCGGTCGGAAATATTCAAGATAAACTATGCCAATGCCCTTGAGCTAGGAGAGCTTTTGCTGGGAACTGAGGACGGGATCAGCATGCTTTCCGTGCGTGGCTCCCTGCATATCGATGAGCGGACTAATTCATTGATTGTCAATGATATACCAGGTAGCTTGGCTAATATTCGCGATATCATCGCCGCGCTGGATGTGGCTGTCCAACAAGTTGAAATTGAAGCACGGATTGTCACCGTCAATGAAGGGGATGTGGATGAGTTGGGGGTGCGTTGGGGGATCCTCAATACCAATGGCAGTTCGACCGTGGGGGGATCGATAGAAGGTAACCTCGGCTCGGCTGGGCTGCTGAATATTGACGAATCTAATGCGGTGGAGAACTTCCTCAACGTCAATTTGGCGGCAACCCAGGCTGGCGCGTCGAGCATTGCGTTTCAGGTGGCCAAGGTCGGTGATATCTTGTTGGATTTGGAGCTGTCGGCACTGCAATCGGAACAGAAAGCCGAAATTATCTCCAGCCCGAGATTGATGACCACCAATAAAAAGACCGCGTATATCGAGCAGGGCACCGAGATCCCGTATCTCGAGGCATCGTCCAGCGGTGCTGTTACCGTGAGCTTCAAAAAAGCGGTCTTGAGCTTGATGGTGACTCCGCAAATTACCTCGGACGGCAATTTGGTGTTGGATTTGGTGGTGACCCAGGATAAAAAAGGCGAAGTGGTGCAAACCGGCACCGGTGAAGCGGTGGCGATAGATACCCAACGTATTGGCACCCAGGTGCTGGTGGCAAACGGCGAGACGGTGGTATTGGGCGGTATTTACCAGCATGCAATCAATAATGCTGTGCGTAAAGTACCGCTATTGGGCGACCTTCCGGTACTGGGGGCTTTGTTCCGCCATAAACTCGAAGAGTTGCAGAAGAAGGAACTACTGATTTTTGTAACGCCAAAAATTGTCTATCAGTGAGCTACTTGGCGCAATGTAGAGACAAAAATAGTCCCAGCATTGCGCCATAAATGAATAAATCCCCACCTAGCTATTGCCAACAGCGGCCTTGTCCTGAGATAATTTTCGATCTTATCACGAATTAAATGTGAGGAAGTTGGCGCCTCGGGCTTGATTTATCGAAGCCTGCGGGCGGTGTCGTTTTATTAACCGCGCGTAAATATTGCTAAAAATGGCTGAAAAACGAAATATTTTCCTGGTCGGCCCAATGGGTGCCGGCAAAAGTACTATCGGTAGACACCTTGCACAGCAGCTGCATATGGAGTTCTTTGATTCAGATACTGTAATTGAAGAGCGTACCGGTGCTGATATTAGCTGGGTATTCGATGTTGAAGGCGAAGATGGTTTCCGTATTCGTGAAGAAAACGTGATTGACGATCTGACCCAAGAGCAGGGTATTGTTCTGGCTACGGGTGGTGGCTCAGTAATGAGCAAAGAAAGCCGTAACCGTCTTTCTGCTCGTGGCATTGTCGTATACCTTGAAACGACGATTGAGAAACAGCTGGCACGTACTCAGCGCGATAAAAAGCGCCCTCTACTGCAAACAGATACGCCTCGTGAAGTGTTGGAATCACTTGCAGGCGAGCGTAATCCATTGTACGAAGAAGTCGCTGACTATGTGGTTCGCACTGATGATCAGAGCGCCAAGGTAGTGGCAAACCAAATCATTAAAATGCTAGAAGAGCGATAACCGAAAAGAGAGCTGACCATGGAACGGATCAACGTCAATCTTGGTGACAGAAGTTACCCAATATCAATCGGCGCCGAGTTATTTGATAACCCGGCGCTATTCTCACCTGTCATCCCGGCAGGCCGACGTGTTGTTGTGGTCAGTAATGAAACGGTAGCCCCGCTGTATGCAAAGCAGATCATCGGGACTATCCGCTCGCTGCCAAGCGAGGTCGCCTTACTGTCATTGCCTGACGGCGAGCAATACAAGACCCTTGATACCTTCAACCAAATCATGTCCTTCCTGCTTGAAGGCAACTATGGCCGCGATGTGGTTCTGGTTGCTCTGGGCGGTGGTGTGATTGGCGATGTTGTTGGTTTTGCAGCGGCTTGTTTCCAGCGCGGGGTGGACTTTATCCAAGTCCCGACCACGTTGCTGGCACAGGTCGACTCGTCGGTGGGCGGCAAGACTGCGGTGAACCATCCATTGGGTAAAAATATGGTTGGGGCGTTTTACCAGCCAAAAGCGGTGGTGATTGACAACCATTGCCTGAAAACACTGCCAGAGCGTGAGTTTGCTGCCGGTATGGCCGAGGTGATCAAGTACGGCATTATCGCCGATGGTGATTTCTTTGCCTGGCTCGAGCAGAACATCGACAAGCTTCAGGCTCTGGACAATGACGTGCTGAACTATGCGATTGGTCGTTGTTGTCAGATCAAGGCCGATGTGGTGGCTGCTGACGAAAAAGAGTCAGGGGTTCGTGCTTTGCTCAACCTTGGTCACACGTTTGGTCATGCTATCGAAGCTGAAATGGGCTACGGTAACTGGTTGCACGGCGAAGCCGTTGCAGCCGGTACGGTCCAAGCTGCTCGTGCTGCTCAATTGCAGGGGCTTATCAGTCCGGCAGATGTTGATCGCATTATTCGCTTGCTGGAAAAGGCCAACCTGCCAGTACGCGGTCCGGAAGGCATGGGCTTTGATGCCTATATCAAGCACATGATGCGTGACAAGAAGGTGTTGTCAGGTCAACTACGTTTGATCCTGCCAACCGGTATTGGTAGTGCTGACGTTGTGGCTGGTGTACCGGAAGATGTACTGCGCCAAGCGGTACAAGCCTGATCCTGTAGGTTGCCAATGAGTCGCGGCCTACACCTTACCCCGCTGGATTTGGACTCTCAAATCCAGCTCCTTTCTCGACTGCAGTTTCTCACTCGTTTCAGCTCTAACCTTATCCAGATAACGGGCACTGAAGGAGCCGGTAAAACCTGGTTGTCCCAACGCTACCTCGAACTCTGGGCCGGAGACTCTCGTCAGTCCTTGTTGCTTTGTCATCCAAATCAGCAAGATGGTCAACACCGCTCTATTATCCTTCAACAGCTTGCTCCCCGCGCCGTATTTAACGAACAAGATCCGCTAGGCCAGAGTCTTGAACGTCTATTTGAGCAACAGCCAGTCAATGCCCTAATTGTGGTTGATGACGCACATTTGCTGAGCCCTGAATTGCTCGCAGAGTTGTGGGGGGTAGTACAGCAGGCTCGCTTGTATCCTGATTGGCAGGTTAATGTGCTGCTGTTTAGCCATAGCGGCAGGTTGGACAAATACTTAGGCCAGTTAGTTCAGGGGCAGGGGAATGCACCATTAGAGGTGGAAATTAGCCCGTTGTCGGAACAAGAAGCCCAGTTGATGGTCGAAATGATGTTTGATGGCGAACACCTTGATGCACAAGGAAGGCGCAGGATCCGCGAGCATGCTTTAAGTTGTGCCCCGGCGCCCGGGGAGCTGCTCAAGCTTGAACTAGCAGAGGATAAGGATATGGCTGAACAAAAATCCCGTGTGCTTTCGCCGGTGGCGTTACTGAGCGGATTAGTGGTGGTGGCGGTTGCCGTGATTGCGTGGTGGTTTGTGCCAGTTGGTGAAGATAAACCACTGGCAATCAGTGGGATCCCGCAAGCCCAGCTGGACAAGTTACCCGAAGAGCCGGTGGGTATTACCACAACGAAACACGACGAGACCGGTGACAAGGGGCAAGAGCCAACATTGGTCTTTGACGACGACAGTGAAACCCTGCCGCCGGAAGTGTCGGTCGAGGGCCTGACTGTGGGTCGGCGAGATACTAACCCTCGGGTGGTGGTACCTTCCGATGTTGTCGATGCGATGCTTAATGAACAGAAGCTGGGTGGTACCGGCGAGAGGGCTGTGGAAGAAGGCAAACAGAGTTTGCAACCGATATTGCCTGAAGGACAGCCAGTACAGCTGCCTGAAACGGAGCTACCAGACTCTGCGGCTCAGATGGAGTCGCAGGGAGAGGCTATCTCAGATGATAGTGTGGAGGGTGACGCTGCTGAGGAGGATGCTTCGACGATTGCAACCCAAGCCGCTACCGCTGAACCGACTGTTGAGGAGCTCGGCAGTAAGCTGCGTGGGGTCGCCCCTGCGCATTATGCCCTCCAGCTGGCTGCAATGCGTTCATTGCCGACGGCCGAACAATTTATCGTCGATTATGATATCGCAGCGCTGGCCGAGGTGTATGAAACCCGCCGCAACGGCGTGGCATGGTTCATTATCGTGACCGGTGACTACCCGGATGTGCAAGCGGCCCGTATTGCCGAAACCCGCCTGCCACCCCAGCTTCAGTCGGTCGAGCCATGGGTGAAGTCCTACCGTCAGATCCATACCGAAATGGATCGGGCCAAATAACCCGTTTCTTTGCCAGATATTTCTCTCAAGCGGTACAGACACAGATTGAAATGGTGTACAATCCGCCACCTTTCGTTACAAAGTCGGTATTGGTGGTTAGCTGAATGAAAAAGCATCGTGCATTCCTGAAATGGGCTGGAGGAAAGTATTCCCTGGTCGAGGAGATCGAGCGCCGCTTGCCGCCAGCACGTAAGTTGGTTGAGCCTTTTGCTGGTGCCGGCTCGGTATTTCTTAATACTGACTTTGAGCAGTATCTGCTTGCCGATATCAACCCTGACTTGATTAATCTCTACAATATCCTCAAGAATGATCCCGAACAGTATGTTCGCGACAGTAAGGCACTGTTTACCCCTGAGTACAATCAGAAGGGGGCATACCTTGAAATTCGCGAGGCGTTCAATAAAACCAAAGATCCGTATCTGCGCTCTTTGTATTTCCTGTACATGAACCGCCATGGCTTCAACGGCTTGTGTCGCTATAACAAGAAAGGTGGCTTTAACGTCCCGTTTGGTTCGTACAAGAAGCCGTACTACCCGGAAGATGAGCTGTATTTCTTTTCTGAAAAAGCCAAGCGAGCAACGTTTGTTTGTGAAGGCTATCAGCAGACCTTTTCGCGTGCTCGTAAGGGCTGTGTTGTGTATTGCGATCCACCTTATGCACCGCTATCGACCACGGCAAACTTTACCTCTTATGCGGGGAATGGTTTCAGCCTTGATGATCAGGCTGCTTTGGCCGATGCTGCTGAAAAAGCGGCAACAGAGCGTGATATTCCGGTGTTGATATCCAATCATGACACCACCTTGACCCGTCGCTTATACCATGGTGCCGATCTATCGGTGGTCAAGGTAAAACGTACGATCAGCCGTAACGGCAGTGGCCGTAACAAGGTGGATGAGCTTCTGGCTCTGTTCAAATCTTCCCAAGACTAGGCTTTCCTCGCTCTTACCTACCTATGGCTACCCGTTTGCGATTAAGTGGCTTAACGCGATCAGGAGTCCGACAAATACCGCAATAGCAGCGATACCGGCCAGAATGAACGGCAGCGGGCGCTGCTGGCTGAAATCTACTTCCCTGTTCTTTTCCGATTGTACCCCGAATAATGCCCCGGCAATGCTTTTTACCAAGTTGGGGCGCGGCGGCTTGTTAGTTGTCATGGCTTATCTCCTTATTTCCAAGCGATACAAGCCGGTTCAATCCCTTTCGATATGGGGTGGCTTGGGAATAAGTGTAGCTGCCCAGTAGCACGCCCGTCTTGAAATCCGGTAGGACATCATCTTGATGATCGGGTAGAATTGCGCCGACTTCCGATAACGTTTTCGTTTGTACCGTATAGAGGCTGAACATGAAGGACTTTTTGATCGCTCCATCTATCCTGTCTGCAGATTTTGCTCGTCTTGGCGAGGATGTAGAGAAAGTATTGGCTGCTGGTGCCGATGTTGTGCATTTTGACGTGATGGATAACCATTACGTACCGAACCTGACTTTTGGCGCCCCAATATGTAAGGCCCTACGTGACTACGGTATTACTGCGCCAATCGACGTACACCTGATGGTAAAACCGGTGGATCGCATTATCCCTGATTTTGCTAATGCTGGCGCAACCATGATCACTATCCATGCCGAAGCGACTGAGCACCTGGACCGCTCGGTGCAGTTGATCAAAGAGCACGGCTGTCAGGCGGGTGTGGTTTTCAACCCGGCGACACCACTGCACTACCTTGATTACATCATGGATAAGGTCGACATGATCCTGCTGATGTCGGTTAACCCTGGCTTTGGTGGCCAGTCGTTTATCCCGGCGACGCTGGACAAACTGCGCGAAGTACGTAAGCGCATTGATGAGTCAGGCCGTCAGATCCGTCTTGAAATTGACGGTGGTGTGAAGGTGGATAACATCCGTGAAATCGCTGAAGCCGGTGCAGATATGTTTGTTGCAGGCTCGGCTATCTTCAGCCAGCCAGACTACAAAGCGGTGATTGATGAAATGCGTGCAGAGCTGGCCAAGGTTGAGCGCTAATGAGTCAGCTCAGCGGTATTGATTTTATAGCTTTTGATCTTGATGGCACGTTGCTCGACAGTGTGCCTGATTTGGCTGATGCAGCTGATAAAACCATGCGCGCCCTTGGGCGTGCAGGGGTGAGCGTTGAGCAGGTGACAACCTGGATTGGTAACGGGGCGGACATTTTAATCGGCCGGGCATTGAGCCAGAGTGTCGATGTTGACCCTGATCTCGATCCTGCACTGCACCGCGAGGCTCGCCAACTGTTCGATCGCTTCTACGAAGATGGCGGTCACGAGAAGAGCACACTGTATCCGGGCGTTAAAGCGACGCTGGCAGCGTTTCATGATGCTGGGTTGCCGATGGCCATCGTGACCAACAAGCCGGCTCAGTTCGTGCCTCACTTGCTTGAAGAGCATGGTATCGCGGATTACTTTGTAGATGTGATTGGCGGCGATACCTTCCCGCTAAAGAAACCGGATCCGTATGCTTTGAATTGGTTGCTCGATAAACACCAGCTAAAAGCAGAGCGGATGCTGATGGTTGGTGACTCCCGCAACGATATCTTGGCGGCAAAAGCGGCGTCATGTTATGTTGTTGGGCTCACTTATGGCTATAACTATGGCCAGCCGATCAGCGAAAGTAACCCAGATATTGTACTGGATCACTTTAGTCACTTGGCAGAAGTGGTTAAACTAGGTAGCTAGTACGTTCGGTGTTGTACCGGGCTCTGATTGATATTATGCCAGCGGCTGATGGCCGCGGCTTTTTTTGTGACATAGGAAAATCTCATCATGACCAAACCCATTGTATTGAGTGGCGTACAGCCTTCAGGTGAATTAAGTATCGGTAATTATCTGGGTGCGCTGCGTCAGTGGGAACAGATGCAGGATGATTATGATTGTCAGTACTGTGTCGTAGACCTGCATGCCATCACGGTACGCCAAGATCCAAAAGCGCTGCATGAAGCAACGCTCGATGCACTGGCTATTTGTCTAGCTGTCGGGGTCGATCCGAAGAAAAGTACCTTGTTTGTCCAGTCTCATGTGCCTGAGCATGCTCAACTGGGTTGGCTACTGAACTGTTACACCCAGATGGGTGAGCTTAGCCGCATGACCCAGTTCAAGGATAAATCACAGCGCCACGCGAACGATGTTAACGTTGGCCTGTTTGGCTACCCGGTCCTGATGGCGGCCGATATCTTGCTATACGGCGCTCACCAGGTACCAGTAGGCTCAGACCAGAAGCAACACCTTGAGCTGGCACGTGATATCGCGACCCGTTTCAACAACATCTACGGCGATGGCGAGGCGATCTTCCAAGTACCTGAGCCGTACATCCCAACGGTAAATGCCCGTGTCATGAGCCTTCAGGATGCAACCAAGAAGATGTCGAAGTCGGATGACAACCGTAAGAATGTGATCACCCTGCTGGAAGAGCCGAAATCGATCATCAAGAAGATCAACAAGGCCCAGACAGATACTGAGACGCCACCGCGTATCGCACACGATATCGAGAACAAAGGCGGCATCTCTAACCTGATGGGTCTGTACTCGGCTGCAACCGGTAAGACGTTTGCTGAAATTGAAGCGCAATATCAGGGCGTTGAGATGTATGGCCCGTTCAAGAAAGACGTGGGCGAAGCGATTGTTGCGATGCTGGAGCCTATCCAAGCTGAATACCACCGTGTCCGTGCTGACCGTGCTTACCTTGATCAAGTAATGAAGGCGGGTGCTGAGAAGGCGTCTGCACGTGCGGCAGAGACCTTGAAGCAAGCGTTTTCTGCTGTAGGCTTTGTTGCGCGTCCGTAGTGATGCAACTAGACCAATAATGTAAAGACAGGAAACCGGCCATTGGCCGGTTTTTTTTCGTCTAGGCTTGCCTTTCTGCTGTCCTGCTGCAAAATAGGCCGCTGTAATTTTCAGGGAGCAGCAGTACCCATGCTATTGATGATCGATAACTACGACTCGTTTACCTATAACCTGTATCAGTATTTTTGTGAGCTGGGGGCGGAGGTGAAGGTCGTACGTAATGACGAAATCGATATTGCTGGTATCGAGGCGTTGGCTCCTTCCCACCTGGTGATTTCGCCTGGTCCCTGTACGCCTGATGACGCGGGGATCTCACTTGAGGCGATCCGTCATTTTGCCGGTAAGCTGCCGATCCTTGGCGTTTGCCTTGGCCATCAGTCCATTGCTCAGGTGTATGGTGGCGACGTCGTTCGTGCCCGCCAAGTGATGCACGGAAAGACCTCCCCGGTTGCCCACACCGACTGCAGCGTATTTTCCGGGTTGAACAACCCGCTAACGGTTACCCGATACCATTCGCTGGTGGTGAAGGCTGATACGCTGCCTGATTGCTTTGAAGTCACCGCGTGGACGGAAAAAGACGGCGAGCGCGATGAAATCATGGGCATCGCCCACAAAACCTTGCCTATCGAAGGGGTCCAGTTTCACCCCGAAAGTATCTTGACCGAGCAGGGCCACCAACTGCTGGCGAATTTTCTGCGTCGTTGAGCGTATAGGCATATGGGCAGCAGTAAATGCTGCCTAGCTAAGTGGCAGCATCATTTTTCGCCGATCCAATTACTTCCCCCCACGCTGAAAACGACCCACCTCAGGCTTTTTGCTGTCTTGATGACGCGATCTTTGTCACCTTTATTAACATTCGTTTATCTTTTTTGAATTTTTTGGCACGGAAAGATTATGCACAACCCAGGGTTGTTTCATTTTTATTTCCTTGCAGGAAAAACACCTTTTAGTGAATTGGGCTTAATAAGTTTTCCCCAACCCCGCATAAATATGTATTTTGTAGGTGATTAACCGTTAACCGAGAGGGAATAAAAAAATATTCTGCTATTGGAATTGGTTAATAAAATGTAAATACTATGCTTAGGGCAAAAACATTAGAAGGAAACGATAATGACAAAGGAGTATAAAGTCGATCGTCAGGTATTTGATGACGTGATGGTGCCGTGTTACGCGCCGATGCAGATGATCCCGGTGAAGGGAGAGGGTGCAAGGGTGTGGGATCAGGAAGGGCGAGAGTATGTCGACTTTGCTGGCGGTATTGCGGTGAGCTGTTTGGGCCACTGCCACCCGGTAATGGTGGATGCCATCAAGGCACAGGCTGAGAAGATCTGGCATCTCAGTAATGTCATGACCAACGAGCCTGCATTGCGGTTGGCGACGCTGCTGACCGAGCACAGCTTTGCCGACAAAGTGTTTTTTGCCAACTCCGGTGCCGAGGCCAATGAAGCAGCGCTGAAACTGGCCCGCCGTTATGCGGCAGATAAGTTTGGCCCGGATAAGTCCGAAATTATCTCTTTCAAACAGGGCTTCCATGGCCGTACCTTCTTCACTGTTACCGTGGGTGGCCAAGAGGCCTATTCCGATGGCTTCGGGCCGAAACCGGGCGCGGTGACCCACCTTGCCTATAACGATTTGACCGGTTTGGCCGAGCACATGTCTGAGCGTACCTGTGCGGTAATGATGGAACCGCTGCAGGGCGAGGGCGGGATTGTGTCGCCGACACCGGAATTTATCCAAGGTGTTCGTGAACTGTGCGACAAACACAACGCTTTGTTGATTTTCGATGAAGTACAAACCGGTAACGGTCGTACTGGGGATTTCTATGCCTATCAAGGGCTGGGAGTCATACCGGACATTCTCAGTACAGCCAAATCCCTTGGTGGCGGTTTCCCTATCGGCGCCATGCTGACCACCACTGAGTTGGCTGTACACCTCAAAGTCGGGACTCATGGCTCGACCTATGGCGGTAACCCATTGGCTTGTGCCGTAGCCGAAGCGGTGGTCAGTGAAGTGACCAAGCCGGAAGTGCTGGCGGGCGTCAAGCAGCGCGAGCAATGGTTCCGCGAAGCACTTGAAGCGATCAATGCCAAGTATCCGGTCTTTGCCGAAGTCCGCGGTAAGGGCCTGCTATTGGGGGCTGCGCTCAATGATGAGTGGCAGGGGCGAGCAAGAGATATCTTGGTCGCTGCCGGTGAAGAAGGGCTGATGGTGCTGATTGCTGGTGCCAACGTGGTGCGCTTTACCCCGTCTTTGGTGATCGGTAAGGCTGACATTGACGAGGGGATGGCTCGACTGGAGCGCGCTATTGCCAAAATCTATTCATAGCTAGTTTTAACCGGTTGCGGCTGGCAGGAGCTTGGCCGCAGCTTACGGCCTCGTGCTGGTATTCTCATTAGTTGGCAGCATTGCTGCAGCTTGCATCAGGAGGGAGTTCGATGCTGGTTATACGTCCTATTACTGCCGCGGATCTACCGGCATTGCTACAGTGTGCGGAAGAGTCGGGCCATGGTTTTACCTCGCTGCCGGTTAACGAGGAGATCCTCGCTAACCGAATCCAACATTCCGAAGAGAGCTTTGCCAAAATGGTTACCGAGCCAGGCTCGGAAGGTTATCTGATGGTAGCGGAAGATACCGAGACCGGGGAAATTGCAGGGACGACGGCGATCGAAGCCGCTATTGGGTTGGATAACCCTTTCTATACCTACCACCTGAGTACCGTGGTGCATTCATCACGCCGCCTCAATGTTCACAATGTGGTGAAAGTGCTGACTTTTGGCAATGACTACACGGGGGTGAGCGAGCTGTGTACCCTGTTTTTACGCCCCGAGTGGCGCGAAGGTCTCAATGGTCGTCTGCTATCCAAATGCCGCTTTCTGATGATGGCTGAACACCCAGAGCGATTTGATAACACGGTGATTGCCGAGATGCGCGGGGTATCCGACGAAGAGGGGAACTCCCCATTCTGGGAGTGGCTCAAAGAGCATTTTTTCTCGATCGATTTCACCTTGGCCGATTACCTGACCGGTATCGGTAAAAAGGGTTTTATTGCTGATTTGATGCCCAAGCTGCCGATCTACGTTAACTTGCTGAGTCAGGAAGCCCAAGCGGTGATTGGGCAGGTACACGAGAAAACCCGCCCGGCACTTCGCTTGTTGGAGAAGGAAGGTTTCACCTGCCGCGGTTATGTCGATATTTTCGATGCTGGCCCGACGGTAGAGTGTGATGTGAAAAATATCGAGTCAGTACGCCACTCACAGGTGTGCCGGGTTGAGATCGGTCAACCAGCGGCCCAGACCGATTGTATCGTCAGCAATTCCTCATTTACCCATTTCCGTGCCGTTGTCGATAAGGTCGACGTACTGGATGGTACGGCGTTGATGAGTGCAGCAGCGGCTAAGGCACTGGACGTTAAACAAGGGGATCAGGTTCGCCTGATCGTCCAATAAAGGAGAAGAACATGACCCAATGGATTGCAGGTCGCTGGCAAGACGGCGAAGGGCAGACGATGCAGTCGCTTAATCCGTTCACCAGTGAAGTGGTATGGCAGGGCAAATCGGCGACAGCAGAGCAGGTTGAGACGGCTGTCACTGCCGCCAGGGCAGCATTGGCAAGCTGGCGTAACACGACTCTGACTGAGCGCCAGGCCATTGTCGAGCGCTTTGCCGAGTTGGTCAAAGCCCACAGTGAAGCGATTGCGGTGGTTATTGCGGAGGAAACGGGTAAGCCCTTGTGGGAAACCCGCACCGAAGCCGGTGCAATGGTGGGCAAGATTGCCATATCGCTGCGTGCCTACCATGAGCGTACTGGCGAGAAACAAAAAGACGTTGCTGGCACTCAGGCAGTGCTGCGTCACCGTCCTTTGGGCGTCATGGCTGTGTTTGGGCCATATAACTTCCCGGGACACTTACCCAATGGTCATATTGTCCCGGCTTTGCTGGCTGGGAATACCGTGGTGTTCAAACCGTCAGATCTTACTCCAAAGGTGGCTGAAGAGTGCATGAAATTATGGCAGCAGGCAGGGTTGCCTGATGGCGTGATTAACTTGGTACAGGGCGCACGGGCAACCGGTGAAGCGCTAGCTGGGGCCAAGGGTATTGATGGGCTGCTGTTTACCGGCAGTGCCAACACCGGCCACTTGTTGCACCGTCAGTTTGCCGGCCAGCCAGGCAAGATGCTGGCACTGGAAATGGGCGGTAATAACCCGATGGTGATCTCTCGCCACTATGGCGAGCTGGATGCAACTGTCTACACTATAATTCAGTCTGCTTTTATCAGCGCTGGACAGCGTTGCACCTGTGCCCGCAGGCTCTATCTGCCACATGGTGCGGAAGGCGACCGCATCCTGGCACGCTTGCTGGAGCTAACCCGTCAGATCCGTGTCGGTGGTCAGTTCGATGAGCCTGCACCGTTTATGGGGGCGCAAGTCTCGGTCCAGGCGGCTGACAACATTATTCAGGCCCAATCACAATTGGTTGAGCTGGGCGGTGAGCTGTTGCTGCCCGCGACCCGTGGCCAGGGAGCGATTGTCACTCCGGGGATCGTCGAGGTCAGCCAGGTGGCCGAGTTACCGGATGAAGAATACTTTGGTCCGCTTTTGCAGGTTGCCCGTTACAGCGAATTGGGTGAGGCGGTGGAAAAGGCCAATGATACCCGCTATGGCTTATCTGCAGGGTTGGTTTCGACCGATGACAGTGAGTGGCAGTATTTCATCGAACATATCCGTGCCGGGATTGTTAACCGCAATCGTCAGTTAACCGGGGCGAGTGGTGATGCGCCATTTGGTGGACCAGGGGCATCAGGTAACCTGCGGCCAAGCGCGTATTACGCGGCAGACTACTGTGCATACCCAATGGCATCGATGGAAGGTGAGCGGCCTGAGCTACCCGCTCAGCTTTCACCGGGTATTACGCTTTAATGCCGCCAATCATTCACCAGTAAAGAGGATAGCGAGCACATGGAAAGGGTAGAGCAACTATTTGCCGGGTTATGGCAGGATTATATCCAGCGCCTATGCCCATCAGCCGCTCAGGTTCATGATCTGCTGACCGAAGAAGAGCCGCTGCTCAATGATCATATTGCGCTGCGAACATTTAACCTGCCTAAGGTCGGGCTTGATCGACTGGCGGCGCCGTTCATTGCCATTGGCTACAAGCCGTGTGGCCGCTATCATTTCGAAACCAAGAAGTTATATGCCGAGCATTTCGAGCATCCCAACCCATTGGCACCCAAAGTGTTTATCAGTGAGTTGATGGTGGGGCAGTTTAGCTCGCTGTTGCAGCAGACGGTCAGGGAACTGGTCGATCAGGTGCCAGAGCAAGCCATGCGAGATCCGGCCTTTCTCTATAGCGGGCGGTTATGGGGTTTGGACTACGCGACTTATGAGTTGCTGGCGGCAGAAAGCGAATATGCTGGATGGCTAGCTGCCCATGGTTTTGGGGCCAACCACTTTACCGTTAGCCTGAACCAGCTTGAGCAGTTTACCGAGGTGGCTGAGGTCAATCACTTGCTGCGCCACAACGGGTTTGAGATCAACAGCGCTGGCGGTGATGTTAAAGGTAGCCCTGAGGTGATGCTTGAACAGTCATCGACTATGGCCGACAGGGTCGAGGTTGGGTTTTTGGATGGCGTTTATAGCATACCGGGCGGGTTCTATGAGTTTGCCAAGCGCTACCCGAAAGAGGACGGTGAGTTATATACCGGTTTTGTCGAGGCGTCGGCAGATAAGATCTTCGAGAGCACGGACGCCAACTAAATCAGGGTAACCTGCCTGAAACCGGTTATCTAATTCTGCATATTCCAAGCGCCTGTGGCTCATGTGGTCACAGGTGTTTCATGTGTCTGGATTTAGTGCTTGAGGCTATCGAGTGGATACCCCTGCTGGGACTCCGGTGTCTGGCGTTTCACCTTCTCATGTTGTTCAAGGTAGTGGCGGCTGTCACTGAAGCCTGTCATCTCAACGGTATCGGGCAGCGGCGAAATGACTCCGCGCTCGGTGTGGTGGGAGCGATGTGGTGAGAAGCGTTCGATGTCCATACCGGTATTCCATTACAGGTGATGAGGATTAATATGCACAATGTAGCATTAAGTCGCGTAGATACAAGCACAAAAAGAGTGATGGGGTAGACAGTAATGTCCTGTAAGTATGAAAGTGGGTGCGATGGGCAATAAAAAAAGCCGCATAGTGCGGCTTTTTGAGTTTTTGCTAGTAAACCGGGTTGTTTAGCGTGTGCCGTAAACAACGATAGTTTTACCATGGGCAGAAATCAGGTTCTGCTCTTCTAGCATCTTCAATATACGACCAACAGTCTCACGGGAACAGCCAACGATCTGGCCGATTTCCTGACGGGTGATCTTGATTTGCATGCCGTCTGGGTGAGTCATTGCATCTGGCTGTTTAGCCAGGTTCAATAGTGTCTGAGCGATACGGCCTGTTACATCCAGGAATGCCAAGTCACCGACTTTCTGGCTAGTCACCTGAAGGCGGCTGGCCATCTGCGCAGAAAGGCGCATTAGGATGTCTGGGTTAACTTGAATTAGCTGGCGGAATTTCTTGAAAGAAATTTCTGCAACTTCGCAAGGGGTCTTAGCTCGAACCCATGCAGTACGCTCTTGGCCTTCTTCGAATAGGCCTAACTCACCGATGAAGTCACCTTGGTTTAGGTAAGACAGGATCATTTCCTTACCTTCTTCATCCTTGATCAGGACCGCAACAGAACCTTTTACGATGTAATAGAGCGTTTCCGCTTTTTCTCCCGCATGAATCAAAGTACTCTTTGAAGGGTATTTATGAATGTGGCAATGGGAAAGAAACCACTCTAGAGTTGGATCTGTTTGAGGTTTACCTGGAACCATATTACTAACTTCCTCTGCGTTTGTTGCCCAACAACGACGTCCATTAAAAATGTGGCTGGGCCTAACCATAATTAGTTCGTCGTTTAGGATATTCAGTCAACCGCTGGGCTGCAAGCTCACGTGAATAATTAGTTCAGATTTTATCTTTTTTCGGCGCGCTTTTCTTGATATTGATCTATGTGAAATGGCCATTTTGTAGTCATAAGTGTGCACATGATCACACCGTTGCTAGATTGTGCCAAAACCCCCTATAAGTTGTAAGGAGAAACCAATGCAATCACGAGTGAAATGGGTCGAAAATATGACCTTCCTAGGGCAGTCAAATTCAGGTCACAGCGTGGTGATGGATGGCAATGGTGGCGAAAAAGCGCCGAGCCCAATGGAGCTGGTACTGATGGCTGCGGGTGGGTGTAGTTCGGTGGACGTGGTGGATGGGCTCAAATCTGCCGGGCAGAAAATTACGGCTTGCGAAGCGCAAATCAACTCGGTTCGTCGTGAGCTGGCTCCTCGTATTTTTACCACTGCGAACCTGCATTTTGTGGTGACAGGTGAAAATTTGGATGAAGCCGTTGTAGCCAAAACCGTGGCCGACTCGTTGGAAAAATACTGTTCTGTTTGCCTGATGTTGGGTGAAGGGGTAGAGATGACCCACTCGTACGAGGTGGTGGAAGCGTAACCTCGCAGTAAGGGATGGCGATGGGCGAGAGGATAATCACGCCTATCACAGCTCTTAACCTATTTTTCCCGTATCAATCAGCTGCTGGATCAGCGGCCGCATGATCAGCTCCATCGCAAAGCTCATTTTACCGCCGGGCACCACTAGGGTGTTGTGGCGCGACATAAACGATCCTTGGATCATCGACAGCAGGTAGGGGAAATCAACCTTCTTGATCCCGCGGAACCGGATCACCACAAAGCTTTCGTCCAGGCTTGGAATTGCCTTGGCACTGAACGGGTTGGAGGTATCGACCGTTGGTACCCGCTGGAAGTTGATGTGGGTGCGGGAGAACTGCGGGGTGATGTAATTGAGGTAGTCATCCATCGAGCGGACAATCGACTCCATCACCGCTTCGCGGGAATGACCACGATCACGGGTATCCCTGACGATTTTCTGGATCCATTCCAAGTTGACGATCGGTACCATGCCGATCAGCAAATCAACGTGCTGGGCGGCATTGACCTCGCCATCGACCACACCGCCGTGTAGACCTTCATAGAACAGCAGGTCAGTATTTTCAGGTAGAGTTTGCCAAGGTGTGAAAGTACCGGGCATTAGGTTGTACGGCACGGCTTCGTCGAAGGTGTGCAGGTAGCGACGGAACTGGCCGCTACCGTCTTCACCGTATTGGCGAAAAAACGTTTCCAACAACGGGAAGTCGTTAGCTTGGGGGCCGAAATAACTGATATGACGGCCTTGCTCTTTGGCTTTGCGGATTTCGGCGTCCATTTCTGGTCGGGAAAATCGATGGAAACTGTCGCCTTCAAGCCAAGCAGCATTGATGTTCATCATATTGAACATCTTACGGAATGCTTCGGAGGTGGTAGATGTACCTGCCCCCGAGGACCCTGTTACTGCAATAATCGGATGTTTTGCAGACATGACAAACCCTGTCGTTAACATTAACGGAGAGAGTTATTAACAGGGCTGGGCGTTAAGGTCAAGCCGGGATGTCAAAAATGCCGGGTCTACAAAGCTTATACCGGGTAGTTTACCCGAGTTGGCGCTTGGCTTTGATGTCGATGGTCTCATGCAGCTCGGAGTAAACAATCACCGCCTCCCCTTTTTCCAACTGCTGGCGTACCCGACCAACCTTGTCGGCCATCGAAAGCTCGCGTTCGCCGTAGTCGGTGCCTTCGCGCAGCACGAAATGTTCTATTAGGTTAGTCAGGGTATCGGGATCTATGTCTTGCCAAGGGATATTCATAACGGCACTTTTCTGTTGCAGGAGATAACGGAGATTATATTGGCAAATGCATCAGTTGTAGAGGGGGAAAGTACTTGGCCAGTGGCCAGCTTACCGATTCTTTGCATCGCTTATCGCCTGTTTAAACCACTCAGGAACGGTTCGCTCAAGCCAGAAGTCTGGTTGGCGCCATGAGCCTGTGACAAACCCGACATGGCCACCGTTTGGGTATAGATCGTATTGAATGTGTGGTGGCAATGATGTGGTCGGAATGACCGCTTCCGTCATGAAGGGATCATCCTCGGCATGGATCACGCGTAGTGGAATAGCTACTTCATAAAGGCGGGGCAACCCGCTGCAGCGTTGGTAGTAATCGGTGGCATTTTTGAAACCGTGCAGGGGGGCGGTGACGAACTCGTCGAATTGCCACAGAGTTTCGAGTTGTTCAACATCTTGATGGGAAATAGGCATCGCATCGGGCAGGGCGGAAATTTTCCTGCTGAGATTACGCTTCATCGAGCCAAGCAGGTATTGCTGGTAGATTTTTGAAAATCCTTGTTGGATCCGCTCCGAGCAGGCGGCCAAATCCAGCGGAGGGGAAATCACTTGCGCAGCGGTGATCTCCGAACGTGCACCACTTTCAGCCAGGTAGTTAACCAGCATGTTGCCCCCGAGCGACACACCGACGGCAAAAAATGGCTGAGTGGGTAATTGTTGGCGTAGCCACTGGATGAAAAAGCGCGCATCACTGGTTTCGCCGGAGTGGTAACTGCGGGGCTTGCGGTTCACTTCGCCGCTACACCCGCGAAAGTGCATCATGACCGAAAGCCAACCTTGCTGTTTGGCGGCATAAAGCAACCCGTTGGCATAGGGACTGTGAAAGCTGCCTTCCAAGCCGTGAAACAGGATCATCACTGGTTGGTTGGGGGAGCTGTCGGCCAAGGGAGCCGTCCAGGCTAAGTCGAGGAAATCACCGTCCGGGGTTTCTATGCGTTGGGTAAGTGGCGTAAACAATGGCTTGCGGCGCAAAAAACGCGGCAGCAGGGTTTGCAGGTGTGGGTTTGCTAGCCCTTTGGCTGGATGAAATACCATTGTCATAACGACTCCTTAATGTCCTCTATTTCGCCAACAGCTTATCCACCAGGGCCATTGCCCCTAGACCGTGACAGTAGCGGGCTAGGTTAGCTGAATGGGAGGCGGCTTCTTGCTGTGCTACGGTGCTAAGCGGCATCTGGTTCAGTGTCGCAATCAAATCGTGCTGTTGTTGGCGCTCCATCTGCAATTCAAAGTCTTTGAGTTGCTGGTAGCCGTTACCATCCAGTTGAGGTTTCAGGGAGCGGCGCATATGGCGGTAGCGCTCGAGCAGGCCTTCGGTTGGCTGGAGGCTCTGTTCCAACTGCTGCCGTTGCTGCTGCGTCAGGTCAATAGCCTGCGTATCGAGCCAGATCATCAGCAGGGCCAGGTTCACGCTTCCTCTGTGGAAGGTTTGCAGCGCGAGGCAGGCGGCTTCGACGTCCGCCTTGAAGTAATGACTATAGCTAAACTGCCAGAAGACATCATGGCTCAGCGGCTCATGGCGCGAGTCATGATGACTTAGTTCATCAATCCGGGGCATGCTGTTGCTCCATGGCTTCGAGTTCTTCCTGCAGTTCCATCCACTCCATCTCGACCTCTTCCAGTGCTGACTTGGCATCCGCCTGTCGCTGTAGCTGCTCATTCAAGCGAGCCTTGTTTTCAGCTTCATAGATGCTGCCGTCACTGAGCTGAGTCTCGGCATCGCTGATCGTAGTATTGAACTTGTCCATCTTGGTTTCAAGCTGGGTGATTTTCTTGCGGATAGGTGCGGTCAGCTTACGCAGCTCCGCTTCAAGGCGCTTTTGCTCCTTGCGTGAGGCCGCACTGTTGTCTTTGCTAACTTCCGGTTTGCTGGCTTGCTGTTCGCGGCGCTCGTTACGCTGCTGTTCGGTCAGCCACTTGTGGTAGTCATTCAAGTCGCCATTGAACGGCACTACTTGGCGGTCATGGACCAGATACAGGTCATCGGTGGTGGCACGCAGCAGGTAGCGGTCGTGGCTGACGATAACCATAGCCCCTTCATAGGATTGCAGGGCGAAGGTCAGTGCCTGACGCATGTCGAGATCCAGGTGGTTGGTCGGTTCATCGAGTAGCAACAGGTTAGGGCGCTGCCACACAATCAATGCCAACACCAAGCGGGCTTTTTCGCCACCGGAGAACGGGCCGACTTTTTCCAGCGCTTTGTCACCTAGGAAGCCGAAGCTGCCAAGATAATCGCGTAGTTGCTGCTCGGTTGCCTGCGGGGCGATACGGGCCATATGTTGGACAGGGGTGTCATCTAAGTACAGGGTCTCGAGTTGGTGCTGGGCGAAGTAACCAATCTTCACCCCTTGCGAATAAGTTAGATCGCCGGCTTTGGCTGGCAGATCACCAGACAGCATTTTGATCAGGGTGGATTTACCGGCACCATTGCGGCCGAGTAGGCCGATACGGCTGCCCGGCACCAAGTTCAACCGGATCTTCTCGAGGATGATGTTGTCGTCATAACCCGCTGCGACCTGATCCATCATCAAGATTGGATTGGGCAGGGCACTTGGCTCGCGGAATTCGAAGCTGAATGGGTTGTCGAACTGGGCTGGCAGTACTTTTTCCATCCGTTCCAGTGCTTTGATCCGGCTCTGCGCTTGACGGGCTTTGCTGGCTTTGTAGCGGAAGCGGTCGATGTATGACTGCATATGCGACATTTGCTTTTGCTGCTTCTGGTACATCGCCTGCTGCAAAACCAATTTCTCTGCCCGTTGGGTTTCAAACGACGAATAGTTACCGGTATAGCTATTCATGGTTTGGTTTTCAACATGGATGATCCGGTTGACGACTGGGTCTAGGAAGTCACGGTCATGGGAGATAAGTACCAGCGTGCCACGGTAGTTTTGCAGCCACTTCTCCAGCCACATCACTGCATCGAGATCCAAGTGGTTGGTCGGTTCATCGAGCAACAGCAGATCAGAGCGGCACAGCAGGGCCTGGGCAAGGTTGAGGCGCATACGCCACCCTCCCGAGAACTGGGTCAGGTGCCATTGCATTTGTTCTTGCGAAAAGCCAAGGCCGTCCAATAATTCGGCAGCACGGGCGCGGATGCTGTAGCCGCCAATGGCCTCCAGTTTGCCATGCAGTTCTGCCACCTTGTTGCCGTTGTCTGCGTGCTCAGCGGCAACAAGATCCGCTTCCAGCTGGCGGAATTCACGGTCACCGTCAATCACATATTCCAGCGCTTCACGTTCGAGGGCTGGGGTTTCCTGTGCGACCCAGGCTAGCTCCCAGTTGGCCGGATACTGACAGTTGCCGGCATCGACGCTGAGCTCGTGCTTGAGTAGGGCAAACAGGGTGGATTTACCACAGCCATTTTTGCCGACCAGACCGACTTTGTCGCCCGGATGGATAGTCGCCGTGGCTTGATCGAGCAAGACCTTGCCACCGCGTAGAAGTTGGATATCGGAAAAAGTGATCATTGACTGTGTCGGGGATGGCCCCGCTCCGCAAAAACTAAATGCAAGAATAAGTGCGGAGTCTACCGCAAAGCGACGGTGACCGCTAATGTCGCCATGCGAGGATAAATAACAAGGAAGCAGACGGATAACGGTGATTAATCGAACTACTTTGCCTGCAATTATGTATTATGTGGATATAGGTTAATGAAACGTTATAACTTACGGCGCTACAGGCATATTTGGCCGTATAACAAGGAATGCTATGACAGCAAACGGACTTCCTCGCATACTCGTACTCTATGCCCATCCTGATCCGGAGGCATCGGTTGCCAACAGCGCCATGCTAGCTGCGATCAGCCAGCTTTCACATGTCACGGTCCATGATCTTTATGCGGCCTATCCCGATTTCTTTATTGATGCCACCTTCGAACGGGAGCTGGTGAGGGATCACGACATCATTGTTTTCCAGCATCCTCTTTATATGTATTCCTGTCCATCGTTACTCAAGGAGTGGATTGATGTGGTCCTCAGTAAGGGGTTTGCTCATGGCGAGGGTAACCAGACCCAAGGCAAATACTGGCGCTCGGTGATCACCACCGGAGGGGCTGCGGAAGCGTATACCCCGGATGGCTATAACCGCTGCAGTATGGCGGAAATCCTGCGCCCGTTTGAGCTCAGTGCCATGTTGTGCCGGATGAAGTGGCTGCCGCCTTTGGTATTGCACTGGGCGCGACGGATACCGGTTGAAGAGCGTAACCAGCATGGTGAAAACTACCGTCAATGGCTGCAAGCGCCCGGTGCACTGATGGAGGAAGCAAAGTATGGCGAGTGATGTACTGTCGGTCAGTGTGGTGTTCCTTGCCGCAGCTGTGGTGGCCGTACCGATTGCCCAGCGCTTGGGGCTAGGGTCGGTGCTGGGCTACCTGCTGGCGGGTATTGCCATTGGTCCGTGGGGACTGAGGCTGATCTCCGATGTCGATGCGATCCTCCATTTTTCTGAATTTGGTGTGGTGTTGCTGCTATTCCTTATCGGGTTGGAGCTGAATCCCAAGAAGCTATGGCAGATGCGCAAACCCATTTTGGGGCTGGGCGGTAGCCAGGTGGTGGTGACTACGTTGGTGATTGCCGCTTTGGTGTTGCTGCTGGCCGGGCAGTCATTTTTGCCGGCGGTGTCATGGCGTGACGCCTTGGTGGTCGGGATGGGACTGGCGTTGTCATCGACGGCCATCGCTTTGCGGGTGATTGAAGAGCAGAGCCTCGGCGGCAGCGAAACCGGCCAGTCAGGGTTTGCAGTCCTGCTGTTCCAGGACATTGCGGTGATCCCGATGTTGGCGATACTGCCAGTATTGGCGGGCGGCGGTGGCGGTAGCTGGCTTGATTTTGCCTGGATGATTGGTGGTATCTTGGCGTTGCTGGTCGGCGGGCATTTCTTATTGCGTCCGTTGTTTCGCTGGGTGGTTCTCAGTGGGGTACGCGAGTTATTCAATGTCGCGGCGTTACTGCTGGTAATAGGCATTGCTTTGGGGATGCAGTCGCTGGGGCTGTCGATGGCTTTAGGGACTTTCCTTGCTGGGGTGCTGTTGGCTGAAAGTGAATACCGCCATGAGCTGGAAATTGCCATCGAGCCTTTTAAAGGGCTGTTGCTGGGATTGTTTTTTATCTCGGTCGGCATGGCCGTCAATCTTGGATTGTTACTGCAGTACCCGCTCCAGATCTTGCTGGCCGTGTTTGCGTTGATCAGTATCAAGGGCTTGATATTGTATGGCTTGGCAAGGGTCTTCGGCACCCGAGCCAAATCACGCAGCCAAATGGCGGCGATCCTCAGCCAAGGTGGCGAATTTGCTTTTGTTCTGTTTACGGCAGCTATGGGAGAGGGACTGCTGGGCCGCGAGTTATCGTCTTTCTTGCTGGTGGTGGTGAGTTTGTCGATGATGACTACACCATTGATTTTGTTGTTACAGGACAAGTGGTTCATCCACACCTTCAAAGCGGAAGCCGAGGCTGAGCTGGAGTCGGATGTAATAGACCGCGAGCCGAGGGTGATCATTACCGGTTTTGGTCGTTTTGGGCAGGTGGTGGGACGTTTGCTATTTGCCAATAAAATCCGGGTGACGGTGTTGGAGCGGGATCCGAGCCAAATCCAGTTTCTGCGAAAATTCGGTTACAAGGTGTATTACGGCGATGCGACTCAATTGGACTTGCTAAGGGCGGCCGGGGCCGATAAGGCTGAAGCGATTATTATCTGTACCGATGAGCCGGACGAGGTGATGGAAGTGGTTGATTTGTGCCAGCAGTATTTCCCTAAGCTTAAAGTATTGGCAAGGGCAAGAAGCCGGGTTGAGGCGCATCAGTTGCTCAGTCATGGGGTCGAGAATTTTTCCCGGGAAACTTTTGCCGGTGCCCTTGATTTGGGCCGTCAGGCCCTCATATCTCTAGGTATGCACCCTTATCAGGCCAAGCGGGCCGAGGCACACTTCCGCCGTTTGGATACCACCGCCCTGAGAGATCTCCTTCCGCAGCATTCTGAGGATGTCCACCTAGCAACCCGGGCCCGCGAGGCGCGCAAAGAGCTGGAAGAGGTTTTTGATCGGGAGATGCGAGGGGAGCGGGAACGCCATGACGGTTGGGACTAACCAGCCTCTTTAATGAAGATATCGCAGCAAGGAGCGAAAGCATGGCCAAGAAACGATTTATTGCCGGCGCCATCTGTCCAAGCTGTAGTCAGCAGGATACGTTGCGCTGGTGGCAAGAGAATGATGTGGAGCAGGTAGAATGCGTGTCCTGCGGTCATTCCGATGTGAGAGCACCGCAATCGGTCGAGCAGAGCGATCAGCTTTCAACAGAAACTAAACAACAAGTTATCGGCATCTTTAAGCCCGAAGACTGATTTGGCTGCACAGCCTTTAAACAGAATATTGGCATCTAGCTGCCATTATCCGGTATCATGCGGGCGAAATCCTTTGATACCCAGTTCGAAATTGGAGTAAACATGAAAGTCGCTAAAGACATCGTAGTAAGCCTGGCTTACCAAGTGAAGACCGAAGAAGGCGTTGTTGTTGATCAGTCGACAACTGAAGCACCTCTTGATTACCTGCATGGCCACAACAACCTGATCGTAGGTTTGGAGAAGGCGCTTGAAGGCCGTGAAGCTGGCGACAAGTTTGAAGTGACAGTTGCTCCAGAAGAAGCGTACGGTGAGCACGTTGATGCAATGGTTCAGCGTGTACCGGCTGACGTATTCCAGGGCGTAGACGAAATCACTGTTGGTATGCGTTTCCTAGCAGATACTGATCAGGGCCCAATCCCTGTAGAAGTGACTGAAGTTGACGGTGACCACGTTGTTGTTGATGGTAACCACATGCTAGCGGGTCAGACGCTGACTTTCGGCGTAGAAGTTGTTGCTGTACGTGCTGCGACTGAAGAAGAAATCGCTCACGGCCATATTCACCAGGGCGGCGGTTGCTGCGGTGGCGGTAGCTGTGGCGACCATGACCACGGTGAGAAAGAAGAAGGCTGCTGTGGCGGCGAAGAAAAAGGCGGCTGCGGCTGCTCACACTAATCGCTAGCGGTTAGCATGAAAAAAGGAAGCCAATTGGCTTCCTTTTTTGTTTTTTAATAATGCGGTGGCGGTGTCTCTTCCGACTCGCTGGCCATATTCGATGGCTCCATGCCCTTGACCTTGCCGACCATGAATTTCAGTTGGGTTTGCATCTTATCAATCAGGAACTGCTGCTCAGTAAGGGCCTGGTTTAGCTCCTCGATAGTCTGCTCCTGAAAAGCCTGCTTCATTTCAAGCTCGTCGATACGGGCCTGTAGCTGTTCAATTTCTTTCATTGCGTTATTCCGTCGTCCATTGCTGGGCGATACCTGCCGAAGTTCCCGAGATCACATGACCGCCGGGAGTAATGGCCACATCATACACCACCGCTGCTGGGGGTCGAGTATCTTGTTTGGCTGCGGTCTCCCAGCGGCCGAGGTTATCCCCACTCTGGGTATCCCATAATTCTACCCGTCGGGCAGGGGTACCGGTCGCGAGCAGCTTGCCGTCATCGGAGAACCGGGCACTGGATAAAATCTGCTGTCGCAGACGCACGGCCAGCGAGGAAAGCTGCTGCCCGCTTTGTAAATCCCAAATCACGATCTCGTTGCTGCCGTCGGCAGTCATTGCCAGCTTACCATCGCGCTGTAGGGCCACTCGGCTGATCCGGCTCTGGTGCTCGAACTGCTGGAGGATCTGGCCACTTTGGGTGTCCCAAAGGTAGGCCAAGTGGTCATTTCCCCCTGACAGGGCATAGCGACCATTGGCGGAAATCGCCACTGAATTAACTTTTTCACGGTGGGCGAGGAACTCTAGCCGTCTTCCGCTGCCCAAGTCGACATACAGGGCTTTGCTGTTGGACAGGGCCAGCAGGACATGCTGGCCGTTGTTGGCCACGGAAACATCGCGGATCAAACCGTCGGAAATGGACCACAACCCCTCGGATTGGCCCCAGGCCAGATCCCAGACGGCGAAGTTTTGCGCCGTGGCAGTAATGGCGTAGCGTCCGTTGTCGGATATCTGACTGCTTAGCACCGTATTGTGATGTGGATCTTGAGAACCAAAATCAGCTAACTTTTTGTTTTGCTGTAAATCCCACAGCACGATACCTTGTTGGGCCGAGTGGTAAAGGGCAAACCGTCCGTCCCGGCTTAGACTGAAACTGGTGGTGCCTTCTGGTGCAAGATCCCAGCGTTGTAACTCTGTACCGGAAAAAAAGCAGCCAGTGAGAATGAAAAGTGCCAAAATGAAGCAGGGCACGTATCTTTTTGTTTGCATTAAGGTCTTGTTCCACTTGGTTAACACATAGTGTCATTTCCTTATGGATATAATACTGCTGGGCAGTGAATTCATAAGGTGCATATTAGTATATTGATCTACAGTGCTTTTCATACCGCTTGTTGAAAAGGCTGGTGAATGATTTTGAGGTTTTGCCTCAGTTTAAAATGGAGAAATACATGAAACCTGTTCTAAAGATGTCTGTTTTGGCTGCAACAATCCTGCTAGCTGTAGGCTGCCAAGATGAGAAAGCAGCGGAAACAAAACCGGCAGAGCCTGCAAAAGTAGAGCAGGTCGCAGCGGAATCCGCACCGGCGACATTTGCTACAGAAGATGACAAAGCTGCTTATGCGATCGGTGCTTCATTGGCCCAATACCTAGCCGCTAACCTAGACCAGCAGAAAGAGCTGGGCTTGGAGCTGAGCCGTGAGCAAGTACTTGCCGGTGTGACTGACGTATTTGCTGACAACAGCCGCCTAACAACGGAAGAGACTCAGCAGGCGCTTCAGTCGTTGGATCAACGTGTGTCTGAAATGGCACAGCAGCAAGCACAGGAAGAAGCAGAGAAGAACATTAAGGCTGGTGACGATTACCGTGCTGAGTTCGAGCAGAAAGACGGTGTCGTTAAAACGGAATCAGGTCTGCTGTATCAAGTAGAAACGGCAGGCGAAGGTGACAAACCAGCAGCGACAGATACCGTTCAAGTACATTACAAAGGTATGTTAACTGACGGTACTGAATTCGACAGCTCTTACGCACGCAACCAGCCAGCGACATTCCCGCTAAACCAAGTGATTTCTGGTTGGACTGAAGGCGTGCAGCTAATGCCTGTTGGTTCGAAGTTCACTTTCGTTATCCCGCCAGAGTTGGCTTATGGCTCTCAGGCGAATCCAAGCATTCCTGCTAACTCGACCCTAGTGTTCGAAGTCGAGCTATTGGAGATCGTTAAAGCAGAGCAGCCAACTGCAGAAGAAGCGCAGTAAGTCTCGTCGCTTTACTCGCCTATTGGTTATAATTAAAAACCCAGCGCAAGCTGGGTTTTTTGTCATTCTAGTTGTATATGACGTGAAAATGTTCAGGCTAATGTCTGAAATCTGATAAACTTGCAAGCAAGATTTGAAAATTTATCAATCGCCGTGAAAGATTCTATCTCGGTGAGGCATAACCCATTCTATTAATTTTTCCCATTCTGTGGAAAGAAGTTAAATAGAATGGGCAACAGCAAGGAAGATAATCGCGTGGTATCTACTGAAAACTTTGGCTCAGATGTGATGGTCGAGAATGACTTGATTGAGCCGCGTGCTTTTAGCGAGCACGATTACATTATCCTACGTTCTTACGAGGCGGTCGTTGATGGTTTGGCGGCATTGATTGGTCCGTTCTGTGAAATCGTACTTCACTCGCTAGCCGATCTTAATACTTCGGCCATCAAGATCGCTAATGGTGAGAATACCGGTCGTAAAGTCGGTTCGCCGATCACTGATCTTGCCCTGCGTATGCTGCGTGATATCGAAGGCTCAGAGCGTAATTTCTCTCGGGCTTACTTCACTCGCGCCAAGGGTGGGGACTTGATGAAGTCGATCACCATCGCCATACGCAATGGAGACAATGACATCATTGGTCTGCTGTGCATCAACGTCAACTTGGATGCACCTTTCTCGCAGATCCTACAATCCTTCATGCCGACCGATGAAGCTAAGCAGGCAGCATCAAGTGTTAACTTCGCCAGTGACGTTGATGAGCTGGTGGATCAGACCGTTGAGCGCACCATTGAAGAAATTAATGCCGACAAGAATGTCTCGAACAATGCCAAGAATCGTCAGATCGTGATGGAGCTGTACGACAAGGGGATTTTCGATATCAAAGATGCGATTAATCGGGTTGCTGATCGTCTTAATATCTCGAAGCACACGGTATACCTCTACATCCGCCAGCGTAAAACCGAGGATGGCGAAAAATGAGCCTGAACTATGTGCTGGTAGTGGAAGGACCGGCTTACGGTACTCAATCGGCACGATCGGCTTATCAGTTTGCTCAGGCGTTATTGGCGCAAGGGCATGGTTTGTCGCGGGTGTTTTTTTATCAAGACGGAGTCCATAACGGCTCCGCGCTGACCGCTCCGGCGTCCGATGAATTTGACTTGGTTGCGGCTTGGCAGCAGTTGGCGCAGGATCATGGTACAGAGCTGCAGACCTGCGTGGCTGCCGCCCTGCGTCGAGGGATCATCAGTCCTCAGGAAGCAGAGCAGAATCAGTTGGCGGGCAGCAACCTAGCCACGGGGTTTGAACAAGCTGGCCTCGGCGGGTTGGCTGAAGCGATGCTGACGGCTGATCGCGTCATTCAATTTTAACGGGATAGTCATGACAACGTTAGGTTTTGTATTTCGCCACGCACCACATGGTATTGCCTCGGGCCGCGAGGGGTTGGATGCCGTGTTGGCCACTTCGGCCTATAGTGAAGATATTTCGCTTTTCTTTCATGGTGACGGTGTTTACCAGTTGCTTGACGGACAGCAGCCGCAGGGGATCTTGTCACGTGATTATATTGTTACGTTCAAGATGCTAGAACTCTATGATATCGAGCAGGTTTATGTATGCCGCCAGTCGCTGCAGACGCGCGGGCTCACTGCTGGTGATTTGCTTATCGATGTGATTGAGTGCGAGCCGGCTGTCTTCTCCGAACACCTTCATACCTGCCAGCGTGTTTTGACGTTCTAGATTTCTCCATCTTTAGCACCATTACCAACACCATATTCAATCAGGCATAGTTTCGAGGCACAGTATGCTGCACATTTTTACCCGCTCCCCATTCCAGTCCCAGGCCTTCAGCGAAGCAGCTGCAATGATCAACAAAAATGACTCGATTTTGTTGATCCAGGACGCAGTAATCGCAGCGACGGTTGAAAATAGCCCAATTTTTCAGTTTCACGAAGCTGGCGTAAAAATTTATTTACTGTCTGAGGATATTGTTGCCAGAGGGCTGCGGGGTAAGCTTAAGCTGGATGTTGATGTTGTTGATTATAAAGGGTTTGTTGGCTTGACGGTAGATAATGAGACCCAGGTGAAGTGGGCTTAATAAGGGCTCTCAAACCTTGGAAAACCAGTGGATATTTGGTTGATTAAGAAATAATCATTTAATTGATCGCTGGTTACATCTTGACACCCTTGGGTGCGATGCCTAAAATTTCGCGTCCTCCTGTTGTTGGGAGGCAGATTTTTCATCTTTACGAAAGTAATATTTCAGGAGCTATTTAATGGCAACTATTAACCAGTTGGTACGTAAGCCACGTGCTAAGCAAGTTGTAAAAAGCAACGTGCCTGCACTAGAAGCGTGCCCACAGAAGCGTGGTGTATGTACTCGTGTATACACTACTACTCCTAAGAAACCTAACTCAGCATTACGTAAAGTATGTCGTGTTCGTCTAACAAACGGTTTCGAAGTAACATCATACATCGGCGGTGAAGGTCACAACCTTCAGGAGCACTCAGTTGTTCTTATCCGTGGTGGTCGTGTTAAAGATTTGCCAGGTGTGCGTTACCACACCGTTCGTGGTGCACTTGACTGTGCAGGCGTTAACGACCGTAAGAAAGGTCGTTCTAAGTACGGTGTGAAGCGTCCTAAGTCTTAATGGATTCCGTTAAGTAAGGCCAAACACTAAAATTATTTAATTTTGAAGAAACTGTAAAGTTTTGGATAACCTGAAGACACAACGGAGATTTCCATGCCACGTCGTCGCGTAATTGGTCAGCGTAAGATCCTTCCAGATCCAAAGTTCAAATCTGAGCTGCTGGCAAAATTCGTCAATATCCTAATGGTTGACGGTAAAAAATCTACTGCAGAAAAAATTGTTTACTCTGCACTAGAAACTATGGCTGAGCGTTCTGGTGAAGAACACCTAGCTGTATTCGAAAAAGCTCTTGAAAATGTACGTCCAGCGGTAGAAGTTAAATCTCGCCGTGTGGGTGGTTCAACTTACCAGGTGCCTGTAGAAGTACGTCCAGTACGTCGTAACGCACTAGCTATGCGTTGGTTGGTTGAAGCTGCGCGTAAGCGTGGTGAAAAATCTATGGCTCAGCGTCTAGCAGGCGAAATGCTTGATGCGGCTGACAACAAAGGTTCTGCTGTTAAGAAACGTGAAGACGTTCACCGTATGGCAGACGCGAACAAAGCGTTCGCACATTACCGCTGGTAATTTACCCGGTAATACAAATAGGGCGCGGCAAGCTTTGCTTGTCGCGCCTAAACCATACTCTAAGGACCCCCTTAGTAAGAGGATACTGCCGTGGCTCGTAAAACGCCTATCGAGCGCTACCGTAACATCGGTATTTGTGCTCACGTTGACGCCGGTAAAACAACAACTACCGAGCGTATCCTGTTTTATACAGGTTTATCTCACAAAATTGGTGAGGTTCACGACGGCGCAGCTACCATGGACTGGATGGAGCAGGAGCAGGAACGTGGTATCACCATCACATCTGCTGCGACTACCACCTTCTGGCGTGGTATGGAAGCTCAGTTCCCAGAACACCGCGTAAACATCATTGATACCCCAGGACACGTTGACTTTACTATCGAAGTAGAGCGTTCATTACGTGTACTTGATGGTGCTGTTGTTGTTTTCTGTGGCTCTTCGGGTGTTGAGCCTCAGTCTGAAACCGTTTGGCGCCAGGCTGATAAGTACGAAGTACCGCGTATGGTTTTCGTCAACAAGATGGACCGAGCTGGTGCTGACTTCCTTCGTGTTGTTGACCAGATCAAAAGCCGTCTTGGTGCGAATCCAGTGCCAATTCAATTGAATATCGGTGCTGAAGAAGAATTTAAAGGCGTTGTTGACCTTATCAAGATGAAGGCTATCAACTGGGATGAATCTGATCAGGGTATGTCATTTACCTATGAAGATATTCCAGCTGACATGGTTGAGCTTGCTGAGGAATGGCGTCAGAACCTGGTTGAATCAGCTGCGGAAGCAACTGAAGAGCTGATGGACAAGTACCTTGAAGAAGGTGAACTGTCTGAAGCGGAAATCAAAGCCGGTCTTCGCCAGCGTACGCTAGCGAATGAGATCGTGCTGGCAACCTGTGGTTCAGCATTTAAAAATAAAGGTGTTCAGGCTGTACTTGATGCAGTAATTGAATTCCTGCCTTCGCCAACGGAAGTGAAAGCTATCCGCGGTGAAGACGAAGACGGAAACGAAGTTGAACGCCACTCAAGCGATGACGAACCATTCTCAGCGCTAGCGTTCAAAATCGCAACCGACCCATTCGTTGGCACCTTGACCTTCATGCGTGTTTATTCTGGAGTTGTAAATACTGGCGACACCGTCTACAACTCTGTAAAAGAAAAACGCGAGCGTTTCGGACGTATCGTACAGATGCATTCGAACAAACGTGAAGAAGTGAAAGAAATCCGTGCGGGTGATATCGCAGCGGCGATCGGCCTGAAGAACGTCACTACCGGTGACACTCTATGTGATCAAAACCACCGAGTGGTTCTTGAGCGCATGGAATTCCCAGAGCCTGTTATCCAAATCGCTGTTGAGCCTCGCTCACAAGCTGACCAAGAAAAAATGGGTATTGCGCTAGGTAAACTGGCTGCAGAAGATCCATCGTTCCGCGTCGAAACCGACGAGGAATCTGGCCAAACTTTGATTTCAGGTATGGGTGAACTTCACCTTGATATCATCGTTGACCGTATGAAGCGCGAATTCAGCGTTGAATGTAACGTTGGTAAGCCTCAGGTTGCATACCGTGAAACTATCCGTGGTAAAACGGAAGTGGAAGGGAAGTTTGTGCGCCAATCAGGCGGTCGCGGCCAGTATGGTCACGTATGGCTGAAAATCGAACCATCGGAACCTGATGAAGGTTTCGTGTTCGTGGACGAAGTCGTTGGTGGTGTGGTACCGAAAGAGTACATTGGTGCTGTTTCTAAAGGTATCGAAGAACAGATGAACAATGGTGTGCTTGCAGGCTATCCTGTAATGGATGTCAAAGCGACCTTGTTCGACGGTTCTTACCATGACGTTGACTCCAACGAAATGGCATTTAAGATTGCCGGTTCTATGGCTTTCAAGAAGGGCGCTCTAGAAGCTCAACCCGTTATTCTTGAGCCATTGATGAAGGTTGAAGTAACCACTCCGGAAGACTGGATGGGTGATGTTGTTGGGGACCTTAACCGTCGCCGCGGCATGATCGAAGGTATGGATGAAGGCCCTGCTGGTCTGAAAATTGTCCGTGCTAAAGTACCACTTTCGGAAATGTTTGGTTACGCAACTGACCTGCGTTCAGCGACTCAGGGTCGTGCGTCATATTCAATGGAATTCAGTGAATACTCTGATGTTCCTAAGAATGTCGCCGATGCTATCATCGCCGAGCGTGGTTAATCGCAAGATCTATATTGCGCCAATGGCTGTTGGCGCATAAAATAGCAACTTCTGGCACGTCCCATATTTTTGTCAATGGGGCGTATCACAACTAGGAAGGAACACGATCGTGTCTAAAGAAAAATTTGAACGCGTAAAACCGCACGTAAACGTTGGTACTATCGGCCACGTTGACCACGGTAAAACAACTCTAACTGCTGCTATCTGTACTACACTTGCAAAAGTGTACGGTGGTCAAGCTAAAGACTTCGCATCTATCGATAACGCTCCAGAAGAGCGCGAGCGTGGTATCACAATCTCTACTTCTCACGTAGAGTACGATACTCCAACTCGTCACTACGCACACGTAGACTGCCCAGGACACGCCGATTACGTTAAAAACATGATCACTGGTGCTGCTCAGATG